>QIDW01000255.1 GCA_003230435.1 Acidimicrobiia bacterium
CGGTTTTCATGCTCGATGAAGCGCTGCGATCAGCGACACGCTCGATCCGTACGGGTCGGTGATGTCGAAGAGGTGGCTGGACATGCCGACCGCCTCGGCCCCGCGACAGTTGACCGGCAGGTCATCGACGAAGAGGCACTCGCCCGGCGGCGCGCCGAGCGCCGTGGCTGCTGCCAGGTAAGGCTCCGGTGCCGGCTTGCGGGCCCCGACCTCGACGACGTCCACGATTGCGTCAAACGAGTCAGCTCGGTCCCAGCGGCCCCACCAGGCCTCGCCGAGCCACGTCGTTGCATCGTTCGTCAAGAGTGCTTGACGATGACCGAGACGATTGATCGTGTCGATGGTCTCCCACGACTCGGGCCGGAACTCCCAGCCATCGGCCAGATCCGCCGGTGGATCGAACTCGATGCCTTCTCGGAGCAGGCGATCCTTGACGATCGCCAGGTACTCGGGCTCGTTCAGGTCACCTTCGAGCATTCGCTGGTAGTCGGCGTCGAAGACCGACCCTGTTGGACCGAGCGGAACCCTGTCGATCGGCCACCCGCGCTCAAAGCCGATATTGAGCATGCGCTCGGTGAAGTACGGGTAAAGGATTCCACCCATGTCCCAGATGACGTGCGGCAACTCACTCATGAGTCTTGGTCTTCGTTCATGCCCACGCTCCCAACTTACCGTTCACCGATCAAATGGGAGGATCACTGCTTCCGCATCACCAACACCATGGCCGCTCTCCCTTGACGCATAGAACCGCTCCACTGGACGTCGAGTTCTTTGATCACGAGATCGAGACCCTCGCCCGTGAGCGTCTGCAAGCACTCCAAGAAGCCAAGCTCGCCGCCGTGATCGAGCGAGTCCACGGCAGTAACCGGTTCATCACCGAGAAGCTCGATACCGCGGGTGTCGCGCCAGGTGAAATACGCACACTCGGGGACCTTGCTCGCCTGCCGTTCACCACGAAGGCAGAGCTCCTCCTCGCTCAGGAAGGAGCCTCGCTCAGTGCCGATTGCACCTTCCCGGAGGCGGCGTACACCCGGATCCACCAGACGTCGGGGACCACGGGTGCGCCGCTCAGAGTCTTCGACACCGCTGAGAGCCAGGTGTAGGACTGGTGGTGCCGCTGTTGGGGGTTCGTGCTCGCGGGCGCGGGACTCACCGCCGAGGACCGGTTCTTCGTACCTTTTGCGCGAGAGAGCACTTATCAGCTGAGCGGGATCTCCTCGCGGTGCCCAAAACCCTGCGAGTTGTCGACGAAGAAGCAGCGTTCGGGGACGAGTTCATACCATGCGACCTGCTCCAACGCCGCCCGGATGAGCGCCGGAGCCCGATCGGGCCGGACCACGGGGAACTTCCGAGCGTATCGAGCGACTGCCTCGATCCGATCCGAGCCGGAGAGCATCCGAACCTGCCCCTCGAGTTGGATGCCCTTGATTTCGGACCAATCGGAATAGTCCTCATGGATCGCTGCTGCACAATGCGAATCCGTCACCAGGTCGCCGCCGTGACGGCTCCGAGGCGAGGAGAGGAAGGTGAGGGCGAAGCCGTCGTTGACGTAGAAGACGGCTGCGGCCCACGGCCCCATGGAACCGTAGGTGGCGAGGGTCATGACATGGTGGCTCGCCAGGTAGTCCAGGACCTCGTCGCGGCGTTTGGACATGCGACACCTCGTCCTTTCTCTGGCCAGGCCGATGTCCTGAGGGTACCCTGTCCCGGTCGTCCAACGTGAGAGAGGAGATGATGAGGATGGACCGTCTCGTCGTGGGACTCGCAGGAGCCAGCGGCGTGGCGTATGGAGTCCGGCTCCTCGAAGTGCTCCAGGATCGGGCCGATGTTGAGACTCATCTCATAATCAGCGATGGGGCCAGGCGCACGATCGAGCTCGAAACCGACCTCGCCCCTGGTGACGTCGAGGCGCTTGCTGACCGGTTCTACGACCTGGGTGATATCGCGGCTCCGCTCTCCTCCGGGTCCTTCCGCACCATGGGGATGGTGGTGGCGCCGTGTTCCATGAAAACTCTCTCGGGCATCGCCAACTCGTACAGCGACAATCTCCTGCTGCGGGCGGCCGACGTGACGCTCAAGGAGCGCCGCCGACTTATCCTGCTCTCTCGCGAGACGCCGCTTCACCTCGGGCATGCCCGACTAATCGTGCAAGCCATCGAGATCGGGGCCGTGGTGATGCCACCCGTCCCCGCCTTGTACCACCACCCCAAGACCATCGGGGACATCATCGATCACACTGTGAGCCGGGTCCTCGATCTCTTCGGGATTGACAACGATCTTGTCCAGCGTTGGGGTGGCGGCTGAGCATCTGAGGGGAGTGGCATCGCCAAAGGCGATGCCCATTCGTGCGATCGCCGAAGTCGGCTTACTTCTGTTCGAGTCAGGTCTTGCCGCCCACGCCCACGGCTGTTTGACGAGTAAGCGGCGACGGGTTACGGTTCTGTATCAAGAACGGAGTTCTATGATGCGAACGCATCATGTTTCCTGGGTAATCCGCATCATGGGTGGTTGGCAACCCTCAAGGCGGTCACATTGGTAGCCCGGGTGTCGGCGGTGGACCGGGCGATCCAGATCTTGCGCGCCTTCGAGCGTCACGACGAATACAGTCTCACCGAACTCGTCACGCTGCTCGGACTGAACAAGAGCACCGCCCACGGGATTCTCCAGACGCTCACCGACGATCGCTTTCTCACCCGCGATGCGCAGACCCGCCGCTACCGCCTGGGACCGGCTCTCATCCGGCTCGGCCATCTCGCTCACGAGCAGATCGACGTACGCCGCGTGGCGCGTCCGTGGATGGACAGGCTCGTCGAGGAGACCCGGAAGTCGGTGCTGCTGGGCACATTCCACGAAGACCGGCTCACGATCATCGACAAGGTGGATCCGGTCGGGACCTTGCACGTGTCGGCTGCCATTGGCCAGCAGGTTCCGTTCTCCGCGGGCTCCTTCGGCCGCGTGTTCCTCGCATGGCTCCCCGAAAGCCGGGTCGACCGTCTCATCGCCAAACACGGGCTCGAGACGTTCACCCCCGCCTCGATCACCGACCCCGACGAGTACAAGGCAGAACTGGCCCGGGTGCGAGAACTCGGCTACGCGATGGACGACACCGAGGAGTACCTGCTCGGTGTGCGCGCCGTCTCGGTCCCACTCATGGGTCCCGACGGTGTCGTCGCGGGGCTCACCGTCGTTGGCTTTAAGTCGCGCAGTGAGGATCAACCCGGTGAGCAAGCCATCAAGGCCGCGGTGAGCGCGGCGCAGGAGATCTCGACACAACTCGGTGCCGACATGGCGGAACCCACAGAGGGCGAAAGGGCCCTTGGGGCGGACGACGAAAGCACCGGACGACAGGTAACGAATGCAGAAAAGGAGAAGGTAGACCATGCCGTTTGACGACCTACGATCGTTCATCGACCTACTCGACGATGAGGGCCAGCTTCACAGGATCGACCGGGAGGTCGACTGGAACCTCGAGCTCAGCCACGTCGCCAAGCTCAACGAGGAACGCCAGGGTGGAGGCTCGGCGCTGCTGTTCGACAACGTCAAGGACTATCCCGGGCACCGCGTTTTCATCAGTGCACTGACTGCACGCGAGCGGCTGGCGTTGGCTCTCGAAATGCCCCAGGACACCAGTCTGATGCACCTCTCTCAGGAGTGGGTCGATCGTATTCACGGCAACCGGGTGCCGCCTAAAGAGATGGATTGGGGCCCCACGAAGGAGAACATTCTCCTTGGCGACGATGCCGACATCACCAAGATCCCCTCTCCCTGGTTCTACCCGGGGGACGGAGGGCGCTACTTCGGCACCGCCGGATATCTCATCACCCGCAATCTCAAGACCGGACGGCTGAACTTGGGCACCTACCGGGCAATGGTGGGGGAGAGCCAGGAACTGTGCATTTTCATGATCAAGGCCAAGGACGGCGAGATCGACTTTCGCGACTACCAGGAAGCGGGCATCCCGATGCCGGTGGCCTATGTGTCGGGCAGCGATCCCACTTTGTTCCTGTGTGGAAGCACTCTGTTCGGCCTGGATGAGAGCGAGTACGACATCGCCGGTGCCCTGCGCGGGGCACCCGTGGAGGTTGTGAAAGCGGAGACTTCGGACCTGTTGGTTCCCGCCACCGCCGAATGGGTCGTCGAGGGCGAGATCGTCCCCGGCGAGACCAGACCCGAAGGGCCGTTTGGCGAGTACACCGGTCATTACTCGGGCAAGGGCGACGAGGAGCAGTACTTCATCAGGGTGAAGACGATCACCCATCGCAACGACCCGATCCTGTGGTCGACAACCGTCGGTAGACCCACAACCGACACTCACATGATCATGAGTGTCAACCGCACGGCGTCGCTGTGGAACGATCTGCGGAATATGCAGATCCCCGGGATCAAGGCCGTTTATGGGCCTCCGGCATCGGCAGGTCGGATGTTGGTAATCATCTCGCTGAGTCCCATGTACCACGGGCATTCCACCCAGGTCGGGCTGGCGGCTTTTGCCTCCACCACCGGGAACTATGGATTGAAGACGGTGATCCTCGTCGACGACGACATCGATCCGGAGAACATGGATCAGGTGATGTACGCCCTGAGCTTCAAGTATCAGCCGGAGTTTGGGACCCAGATCCTTCGCCGGGGTCGTTCGACACCCCTCGATCCATCCCTTCCCCGTTCGGACCGGTTCATGACCTCGCGCATCATCATCGACTGCACCACGCCCTACGAGTGGGGTGAGGAGGAGCGTCCGGCGAAGATCTACCTCGACGATGACATGGCCACACATGTGAAGGATCACTGGGACGAGTACTTCGGATGAGTGATCGGCAGGAGAAGTGGGGCCGGGCAGGCATGGGGTGAATCGGGCAATCGATGGGATCATCTTCGACATCGACGGCACCGTCGCCAGGGGCCGCCGGGTCCTTCCCGGTGCCCTGGAGACCCTCGATGAGCTGCGTCGCCGCCGCATTCGTTTCGCCTTCTTCACCAACGACAACGCCCACACGATCGAGTTCTGGGTGGAGCGGCTCGGTGCTATGGGTATCGACGCGGGGTCGGGGGAGATTGTCACCTCCGCCCTTGTTGCCGCCGAGGTGATGGCCGAACTCCATTCGGCGAGCCCGATCCTCCCGGTGGGTGATGTCGGCCTGCTCGAGGCGCTGCGCGCCAAGGATCTCGATCTCGTCGGCTTCGACGACGCGGATCGGGCCACGGCGGTGGTCATGGGGAAGGACCCGGACTTCGATCAACAGCGGCTCGCCGTGGTTTGTGGAGCCATCTGGAACGGGGCCGAGTTCTTCGCCACCAACTACGACCCCAAGGTGCCCACGGCAAACGGGTACACCCCGGGATCCGGCGCAATGGTGAAGGCCGTCGCCTACGCCACTGGCCGCGAGCCGGTGGTCACGGGAAAGCCGTCACCATGGTCGGGTCAGATGGCGATGCGGATCCTCGGGGTGCCCCCGGAGAGAGGCGTGGTGGTCGGCGATCAACTCGCCACCGACATCGCCATGGGTCGCAACGCGGGTATAGGCACGGTCCTTGTCCTCACCGGCACCGCCGATGCACACGACGCCAAGTCGGCTCCGCGAGAACAGCGACCCGACGTAGTCATCGGAAGTGTTGGTGATCTGGTTCCCTGGCTCGACTCCCAGCTCGAGTCTGCACCGGGAGAAGGTGGCACCCATGAATAGCCAGTTCGTTGTCTGGTTCGACGACTACGACCCTGCCCACAAGCCCCGCATCGGCGGGAAAAACGCAAGCCTCGGCGAGATGATCGAAGCAGGGCTCCCGGTCCCGCCCGGGTTGGCGGTCACGACGGAGGCGTACGAAACGCTGCGTGGAAATACCCACGTGGCGTCGAAGGTGCGTGCGTTGCTTGCCGAGGTCGACCACGACGATCCGGCAGGCCTGCGACGGACGTCGGAGCGGATCCGGTCCACTATCGAGGCCGTCGGCGTCGCCCCACCCGTTGAAGAGGCAGTGCGTGAGGCGTATGCCGAACTGTCGAGGCGATGCGACGAGGAGAACCTGCCCGTGGCGGTGCGCTCGAGTGCCACCGCCGAGGACCTGCCGGACGCCAGCTTCGCCGGCCAACAAGACACGTTTCTCTGGATCCACGGCGCAGACAACGTGGTGAACGCCATGCGTCGGTGCTGGTCGTCGTTGTTCACCGACCGAGCGATCTCGTACCGGCACGAGACCGGTCACGACCATGAGGTGATCGCCATGAGCGTCGGGATCCAGCAAATGGTCGAGCCGACCGCCGCCGGGGTGGCGTTCACGTTGAATCCCAGCGACGGCGACCGATCCCAGATCGCCATCGAGGCGAGCTTCGGTTTCGGCGAGGCGGTTGTCGCGGGTGAGGTCACCCCGGACAACTTCCTGGTCGACAAGGTCCTTCTCGAGGTCCACCGCCGAACGATTTCGCCCAAGCACACCGAACTCGTGCTCTCCGACAATGGCGATGGTGTCGTATGGCGCAATGTCGAGCCGGAACGGCAGCGTCAGCCGTCGGTGAGTGACGCCGAGCTGGTCGAGATCGCATGTATGGCCAAAGCGGCTGAGCAGCATTACGGCACGCCGCAGGACGTTGAGTGGGCCATCGATCGGCATCTTCCCGAAGGGCGCAACGTGATGCTGCTGCAAAGCCGACCGGAGACTGTGTGGAGCCGCAAGGGGCGGCGCACGGTGGCCAAACCGAACTCCGGTTTCATGGATGGGATCGTGTCGACGCTCCTATCCCCCGTGCATGCGAGGGGCAAGGCGGCCACCTCGACCGGGGACGATGATGGCCGCGATTGAGCAAGTGAGTAGATGTCCCATAAGGACAATGTGAGGAGGAAGAAAGATGGCCGAACGATTCCCAAGCCCCTTTGATGCCGAGGTGCCGACCGGCGCCGAAGGATGGGAGGACCTTTACACGTATTCGCTTCCGTTCTCGAAAGACCGGCGCGACTACGAGGATTCGACATTTTGGTTCCAGGACAGCATCCATTGGGCTGATCCGCTGACCCCCTGGGAAGCGACCTGGTACGAATACGCGATAGCGTCGTTGTCGCAGTACAACACCCGTCACTACCTGATCCCGCCGGCACTCGGCATTGACTACAGGGTGCTCAACGGGTACGCCTATCTGTCACCGGTTCCGGTGCTCGACGGCGCCGAGATCGAGGCGCGAGTTCCCCAATTCATGGAGCGAGCCGGTTTCTACTTCATGAACTGGGACGACCTCTATGACAAGTGGCTGGTCAAGATGAAGGCGCTCATCGCCGAGATGGAGACCCTCAGCTTTCAGCCCTTGCCCGACAAGGAAGAGATGGAGGTCATCACTGAGGGTCACGGTATGGGCTCAGGTCTGACGATTCAGGAGGAGTATCGCAAGCTGCTGAATCTCAGTCTGAAGCTGTGGCAACACCATTTCGAGTTCCTCAACCTCGGCTACGCCGCCTACCTGGATTTCTTCGGGTTCTGCAAGGAGGCGTTCCCGAACATTCCGGACTTGGCGATCGCCAAGATGGTGGCGGGTGTCGAAGTGGACCTGTTCCGCCCGGACGAGGAGCTGAAGGCCCTGGCCAGAATCGTGGTCGACAACGGCCTCGAAGCGCAGTTGGCCGGCGGCATGAGTGCACTCGAGGGCACACCGTTCATGGACCACTGGAACTCGGTCAAGGAACCGTGGTTCAACTTCTCGGCCGGTACCGGGTGGTACCACACCGACAAGATCTGGATCGAGCATCCCGAGATCCCGCTTGAGTTCATTGCCGACTATGTCGGGCGTATCAAGGCAAGCGAGGACATTGCGCGTCCCACAGATGAGATCCGCAAAGAGCGGGATCGTATTGTGGGCGAGTACACCGAGTTGCTTGGTTCTGAGGAGGACAAGGAGGCGTTCCAGGGCAAGCTCGGACTGGCGCGGGTTGTGTTCCCCTACGTGGAGAACCACAACTTCTACGTCGAGCACTGGGCCCACTCGGTCATATTCCGCAAGATGAAAGAACTCGGCGACGTGTTCTTGAAGGCGGGGTTCTTCGCTGACCGCAACGACGTGTTCTATCTGAAGCGTGACGAGGTGAACGAGGCGCTGTGGGACATGTATTCGGCATGGGCCGTCGGCACGGCAGCGCGCGGTCCTGTCTACTGGTCGAGTGAGATCGGTCGACGGAGGGGTATTATCGAGGCGCTCAGAGAATGGTCGCCGCCTCCGGCGCTGGGCGAGCCGCCCGAGGTGGTCACCGAGCCATTCACGATCATGCTCTGGGGCATCACGTCGGATTCCATCGCGATGTGGCTCGGTGCCGGAGACGACGACAATGCCGATTTGCACGGGTTCGCCGCGTCGCCAGGGGTGGCCGAAGGGCCTGCCCGCGTGATCTCATCGGCCGACGAGATCGGTGAGCTCCAAGAAGGAGAGATCCTGGTTGCCCCCATCACGGCACCAAGCTGGGCACCCGTGTTCGGAAAGATCGGAGCCGCCGTCACCGACATCGGTGGGATGATGTCCCATGCCGCAATCGTGTGTCGGGAATACGGGCTCCCGGCGGTGACCGGTACGGCCTTTGCGACGCGGAACATCAAGACCGGAACCCGTCTTCGCGTCGACGGGAGCTCTGGAACGGTGACGGTCCTCGACTGAGGTAGGCGGCTTACAGCCTCCGGCGGGCAACGCCGGGGGGCTGTAGCTGCGAACAAGATGGAGGTGATGACATAGCGCTTTCACAAACGGTCGAAGAGCGCCTCAAGAACATGGCCCTGGAGATGGGGGCGGACGCTGTCGGCATTGCCGCAGTGTCCGACTTCTCCAAGGAGTGCCCTGAAGGTTACCGACCGGATGATCTGCTCAAGGGCGCCAAGAGCGTCATCGTCGTCGGCAAACGGCGCTATACCCGAGGACAGTGGATGGCTCCGAACACCGATCTCATTCACCGGGCGCGTTCAGGTCAAAGCAATCGCGACACCATTGCGGCCACCCTGGCTGGTCTGCTCGAGGGTGAGTACGGCCACGCGGCCCTGTTTGTGAATCCCGGCATGTTCGATACGGGATTTGTGCCCGTCCTGAGCCTCAAGGTATGCGCAGAGCTCGCGGGTCTTGGCACCCGCTCGATGGCGGGCGGGATCATTCTGAGCAAGGAACATGGGCTCCTGGGTTTCGCCGCAACCATCACCACCATGGACTTGTCGCCGGACGGGCCAATGAGTGACCCGGTGTGCCCGGACCGGGCATGCATCGCCATGTTTGCCGAGGATGGGACAACGCCATGTATAAGAGCGTGCAGCGCAATCGAAGGGAGTATCGAGAATGGTCGGCTGAAAGAGGTGACCTTCTACCGGCAACTGTGCGCTACCCGGTCGAATACCACCATGAATACGGTCTACCTCCGGCTGCTACCCGAGATCGTCGAGGAGAAGGACCCGGAACGACGGAAATATCTCGCGATTGGTCAGGCCAGGAAGTACATCGAGGACCCGCCGGGTCGGGGCATATGGGGACGTTGCATCGAGTGCATGCGAGTGTGTCCGGTCAACCGCCGCGCGATCCAGTTGAAGGGGGCAGAAGCCAATGTCTGAAATGAGACCGACCTTCGCCGCAGAGGTTCTCGCCCGCAGCCGACAAGACAGCGGCCTCGAGGAAAGCGAGTTCGGCAGGGCGACATACGACATGTATTGCGTCCCCCTGGAGGTATACGAGAAGTACAAGGACGAGGTACTCCGATTGTCGTTGTCCTACTCCAGATGGGTCGCCTCGGAAGATGGCGGGGTCCTTCTCCAGAGAGTCGATCAATTGAGTGATGGCGAACTCAGTGAGCGGCTGGACCTGGATGAGGACACCGTACGAAGAATCCGCTGTATGGCGGAGTGGGATCTGCCCATGGAAGTCTTTAGAAACGCGGCCGAATACAAACGCCGCCGTCGCCGTGAATTCCCTGCAGGCTCTCCCAGGCGGGATATCAGGGATGAACCCTCCTGACCGACAGACGGGGGAGCGGGGAAACTGAGGACCGTCCCTCATCCGGTCTGGCTGCACACATCGGCCACTGTGCCCGGCTAGCTCGAGGTCCAGCCGAGAACAACGTCAATGCAGTTGCCTGCCACCATCCACGACGATGGTCTGACCGGTGAGGAATTCGCTGCCTGGAGATGCGAGGAAGACCACTGTGCCGACCACATCTTCAGGTACCTCAGCTCGTTGGATCGCACCTCGTCCGACCCCGTATTGCTCGGCGTCCTCAATGAGGGCACGACTGGCCTCGGTCATCGTGAAACCGGGCGCCACCGCGTTGACCGTGATTCCATGGGTCCCCACCTCCTTGGCAAGGGCCCGCGTCAGGCCGATGACGCCACCCTTGGAGGACACGTAGTGGGCCCACATCGGGGATCCACTGAAGAACACGGCCGACGAGATGTTCACGACGCGTCCGTAGTGCTTGTCCGCCATGGCGGGAAAGACGGCCCGCGTGCACAGCCACGGACCTTTGAGGTTCACTCCGATCACGCGGTCCCATTCCTTCACCGAGATGTCCGTGAAGGGCTTGCGCTCCAGGTCGCCGTAGATCGCTGCGTTGTTCACCAGGATGTCGATTTGCCCGAACTGGCGAAGTGCGGCTTCGACCATTCCCTGCACCGACCCTTCATCCGCGACATCGACGGAGAGCGCCAGTGCGCTCCCACCCTGGCTGGAGATCGCCTCGGCCGTAATCTGTGCACCTTCGGCATCCAGGTCGGTGGCGACGACGGTTGCTCCTGCGGCAGCGACCCCGACGCTGATGACCCTGCCCAGACCGCGGCCTGCTCCGGTCACGATGGCGACTCGCCCGTTGAGTGGTGGTCCGTTCATGTGATCTCTTTCGCCTGGCCGTCTGAGAGCGCTTCGAGGAAGCCAGCCAGCACCTCCCGCCAGTCACCAACGACGCCGTAGCTCGCCATCCGGAAGATGGGGGCATCGGGGTCGTTGTTGATGGCGACGATCACGCGAGACGAAGAGCATCCCATCATGTGCTGGGTGGCCCCTGAGATCCCGACGGCCATGTAGAGGTCCGGGGCAACGGTCTTGCCGGTCAGCCCGACTTGCAGCATCGGTTCGACCCAACCCGTGTCACAAGGAGGACGCGAGGCGGCAACAGCGCCGTCGAGTCGGTCGGCGATCGCATGGAGAAGGTGGAATGGCTCGGCTCCCCCCATTCCTCGGCCACCCGCAACGATCACGCGTGCCTTTTCGAGATCCTTTCCCGTGTCGGTCAGGCGTTGGTGAGCTAGAGGTGTCGTCTTGAGTGTCCTGGAATCGAGACCGGACGCGAAAGGGACCGCTTTGGCTGATGGGGCAGCGACCGGCTCGGCTGCCGCGAACGCTCCTTTTCGAGGGACGATGATCCATGGCCGCCCGGAGAGTCGGATGCTTGCCGTGGCTGCGCCTCCGAAGACCGGTCTCGTTACGACGAGCCCATCGTCGTCCCGTTCCATGCTCATCACGTCCATCGCCATCCCGATACCGAGCCGGAACGCCAAACGAGCCGACACTTCCGCTCCCAGGAGGGATCGGGGCATCACGATGGCGTCGGGGCTGAGCTCATCGCACACATCCGCCAGGACCTCGGTGGTCGCTTCGGGCCAGGGATCGTCGAGTCGAGAGTCGTCCACGACGAGAATCCGTGTTGCGCCACTGCGGCATGCGGCGCGCTCACCAGGCCCGGTGTCACAACCGACGACGACAACGTCCATCGTCCAACCGGTTTGCTCACAGAGTTGCCGGCCGGTCGAGACCTGCTCCCAGAACCCGGTGGACAGCTCGCCTGCTTCTGTCTCTCCGAAGACCAGGACTGTTCCCATCACACGCCTCCCCCCGGTTGGATCGAGACGATGGCACCCTCTTCGAGGAGCACGGCAGCGAGTTGTCGTCCTGCTTCGGTGCCGTCGTCGGGTCCGATGAAGCGACAGTCCCGCGTTTTCTCGAGCATTGAGACTCCGAGGGTCCGCCACTCAGGGTCGATGTCCGTTCCGACCTGGAGATCTTCGAGCGAGACCTGGACGGGTCGCCGCCGTCTCGCTTGCAGACGCATCTGCATCGTCGGGTAGCGCAACTCGCCGAGTTCGCTGGTCACCGTGACCACCGCCGGAAGCCCGCACTTCATCATCTGGTACCCATCGCTCAACACTCGCTCCACCTCGACCCGAGTGTCATCGACGCGAACGGCCCGCGCCAAGGTCAGGCAAGGCCAGTCGAGGTGCTCCGCCAGTGCCAGTGGTACCTGCCCGTGGTCCCAGTCCGAGGCCTGGCGTCCGCCCAGGACCAGTTCCACGTCGCCGAGGTGCTGGATTGCGGCGCCCAGGACTCGAGCGAGATGGTGTGGGTCGGATGTGTCCAGGGATTCGTCCTCGATGAGGACGAGATCGTCGGCCTCGACGAGCGACCGTTGCAGAACATCGAGGACGAAATTGTCTCCCGCGGACAGGGCAATGATCTCGCACTCGCCGTCCCGGAACTCCTTGATGCGGAGGGCAGCCTCCATCGCCTGTTCGTCGTATCCGTTGACCACAGGGGGCACGTTTTCCGGTCCGAGGATCTTCCCTCCGTCTGGAGACACGGTCAGTTCCGAGACGGGGAGCAGCGGATCGGGAACCTGCTTGATCAGGACAACGATTCGCACGGTCGCTCGCTTCCGGTCGGGCTCCGCTGTCGCTGCGCCAACACGATCATCGTCCTAGTGGCCGATCTCGCAAGTCCACTGACGCTTCAACGGCCCGATGACACCGCTTGCGGCGTCCTCGTCCTCGACGAACGGTCAAGTGGCCAACGTCGCTGCGTCATTGCGAGCGACGCGCCGGACTCGCCGAACGCGCTACCGGACTTACGCGATAGACCACTAAGTCAGACCGAGGTCTTGGGCGATGATCTGGTAGCAGTTGAGCGAGCTTCCCCGGCCGATGCCGCCCGCCGAGTGCAGATTGCTGGAGCAGATGTACATCCCATCGACCGGCGTTCGATATCCGGAGATCTCCGGAAACGGCCTGAATCGGCCTAGTTGAGACGCAAACATGGTCCCCTCGGACCAACCCCCCTCGATCATGTCGGGATGGCTGGCCTGGACGTCGTAGGGGCTGTAGATGCGGTCGGCGATCAGATTGTCCCGGGTCATGTTGGGGGCGAGCGCCTGCCATTGTTCGAGCATGAGATCGACAAATTCCGTCTTGATCCGCCCCCATTCGCGTGGCGAGAACAAGCGGGCGGGTGCGCTGAAATCCTCAACGAGGATGGTGTGAGTGCCCGGTTTGGCTCTCGTCTCATCCCAGATGCTGTCCGGAGCAGTCAGCAAGTGGAGCCGCTGCGGGAAGCCGAGCAGGAAGATCTCATGCTGGTACTTGGAGGCGTAGTAGTCGGGATCCTTGGGACCCCAATAGAGCCTCGGCAGAAGTCCTAGACCCGGATTCTGCGCTTCGGCGGTGTATTCGGGCAATTCATGAACTGCGACATTCCCCCACAGGATCTGAGAACGGTCGTAGTGGATGTTGCGCACGCGATGCGCCATCTTCTGACCGATCGGTTGGTTCCGTAGCAAACGCAGCATCGTCTGCGGAACTCCCAGATCGCTCACGACCAAGGATGCCGCTATCTCGGAGCCGTCGGATAGTCGAACCCCGGTTGCTTTCCCATTCTCAACGTTGACCTGATCGACCTCGCGTCCGGTGAAGTAGGAGACGCCCAGTTTCCTTCCTGCTGACACCAGGGCGTCGGTGATCGATTGCGTCCCGCCCACCGCGATGGATGCCGGTTCGAACGAGAGTGCCAGTCCCATGATGTGCACGAGCACCTGGAGGCCCATCACGTCATCGGCAAACAAGCCGCTCGACGTCGGTGTGGCCCGCATGAACAGCGTGCGAAGCTCGGGGCTCTCGAAGAAGTCGTATGCCACCTGACGCACCGTCATGAACTGATGGACGGGCTCCAAACCTGATTCCGGAACATCGAGCAAGGCCTCGAGCTGGTCAGGCTCTCCCCAACCAGGAGGAGGAGTGAACCGCTGACTGTGGAAGGCCTTCTTCCAGTAGCGCTGGTACTTGTCGAGAAGGTCGAGATAGGCGTCGGCGTCTCGCGTGGAGAACTGTTTGATCTGGTCGTAGGTCTTGTCGACGTTGTCCTGGGCGAATTCGGTTCTTCCGGTCTCAGGATCTACAACTCGGAAGGCCGAGTATCCGATGAGGCTGGTTCCGTCCTCGAAGAGGAAACCCTCGTTTTGGTCAGGGAAGGTGTACACCAACCCCTCGTCCCGAAGGTTGAAGTCTTCATACGCGGGGTGACTGTAGAAACGGGTGAAGTGGGCACATGGGTTCTGGCGGTATCCTGGAGCCGGCCCCTCCTCGCTGATCGCGGATCCTCCCAAATCCGGGTGTTTTTCCAGGACCGCGACACTCATGCCGGCTCTGGCGAGATAGCAGGCGATGATGGTGCCATGGTGGCCGCCTCCAACCACCACGGCATCGTAAGCGGCGTCGACCACTGTCAGTCCCTTCCTGGGTGGGTGTGGCTGAGGTTGCTCTGGCACCATAGGAGGATCGGTGACCGATATCAAGAAGTAATTTCCATATAGCGGCAATAACTAGGCGAGTGTGTCGCATGGCAGGACGAGTCGTACCGAATAGTGGTACAGTGTGATGGCTCGTCAGTTGTACGGCGCAGTGCCGGGAAAGTCCGTTGCGTCGGCTTACAGACGGAGGAGGTTGGATGGCTCAGGAGGTGCTCACCACGGTTCGCAACGCCCTGAGGGTGCTCAAGGTGTTCCGGGACGCTCCGGGTGATCTGGGCGTCTCCGATCTCGCGCGACGTGTCGAACTCGGGAAGAGCACCGTCTACCGTCTCGTGAGCACGCTTGCCAGCGAGGGGTTTCTCACTCAGGACCCCTCCACGGGCCGCTATCGACTCGGACTCGTCCTGGCCGAACTGGGTGCGGCCGCAACGATCGACAAGGACTTTCATGCAGCGGCAATCGGTCCCCTCGAAGAGCTGTGGAAGCTCACCGGTGAGACCGTTCAGGTGGCGCTTCTGGACGGTCGGCAGGTTGTGTTCGTCGAGCGGATCGAGTCACCCCACACCCTTCGGCTCTTCAATGAGGTCGGTCGGCGCAACTGGGCCCACGCCAGCAGTACCGGCAAGGTGCTCTTGGCCTTCCTTCCGGAGGATGAGCTGGATCGGCTCCTCGAAGGGTGGCAGCTGCCGGCCGTGACGCCACACACGATCACAGACCCGGCGGCTCTCGAGGAGGAACTCGACCGGGTACGAGCCCGTGGCTATTCGCAGAACACCAATGAGTCGAGTGTTGGCATCGTCTCGGTTGGAGCGCCGATTCGAGACGCGACCGGTCGTGTCATTGCCGCGGTGTCATCCGCCGGTCCCTCACTTCGGCTCC
>QIDW01000256.1 GCA_003230435.1 Acidimicrobiia bacterium
GATATCGCCAACGTGCGCGGCGCCGTCGATGCGGCGCCAAGGGCCGTGGACACGAACCCGTCGATACCCGAGGCCCCCCTATTGGCAATCACATTTCCCCGCCTGATGAGATGCGCATCGACCTCACGAATGGAGAGGGACGAGGCCACCACCAGCGTGTCCCATGAGACGTCGTTCAAGGAGCGAACGATCGACGCACCCGTGGGAACCGCGATGTTGTCGAGGGCCTGGTCGACGGCTTGGCGGACCGACGTCTCGGCGGCCATCCACGCGTCGACCCACCGGGAGGCCGTCTTGGCGGTGGCTGCCCTCATGAGTGTCGCCACAGGCTCAGCGTGGAGTACGTCGGTGGCGTTGTTCCTGGGGTCGATTCTCCTCCCCCAACCGTCAACACGGATTCTTCGACCGAACGCCGACTCGATTAGGTCCTCGAGACGCTGACTCGGTCCAACCGTTCCGATCACGTAGACCATCTCGGGGATCAGATGCTCGGGAACGCCTGCTGCCAACACATGGTGGTAGGCGCTCACAACCGACTCGCCACGCATACGAGATAGTGCGGTCGCCAGAACCGGCCACCCGAGAGACTCGGCCGCCTTCATCACACCGTCGCGGTCGTAATCACCCTCGCCGGCAATGACCAGCCCGCGTGACGATCCGGCAAAATGCAGATCCGCGGGAATTGGCGCCGGAATAGCCGGATTCGCCCAAGGCACACCTGCCGCCCGACCTTCGATGGCGAACGGATATTCAGAGACTTGGGTTCGCCCATCATCGGTGACCGGAACGGTCGGCTCACGGAACGCCAGGTTGAGATGCACCGGGCCCGGTCGGTCTCCCTGACCGAGTGCCATCGTCATAGCCTCCGAGACTGTCGAGCGCCACGATTCGTTGAGATTTGCATCCGACCCGGGGGCCTCGACATCGGTGAAGAACCGCACCCTGTTGCCGTAAAGCCGTATCTGGTCGATCGTCTGGTTTGCACCGACACCACGGAGTTCCGCGGGCCGGTCCGCTGACAACACCACAAGCGGTGTCAGCGACATGTCCGCCTCAACTATGGCCGGGAAGAAGTTCGCCGGAGCCGTGCCCGATGTGGACAACACCGCAGCTGGAAAGCCGGTCGCCTTGGCTCGCCCCAACGCGTGAAAGGCAGCCGAACGTTCGTCCAACACAACCCTGGTCTCGAGGTCGGCATGCTCCGAGGCCGCGATCGCCAGAGCTGCCGAACGAGACCCCGGGGAGATCACCATCAGGTCGACTCCACATCTGGACAGCTCATCCACAACCACCCGCGCCAGTGCGGTGCTCGGGTTTGGCTGCTTCAAGTGAGCACCTCGGCCGCGGCTCGAAGCTTGCGGAGCAACTCGGCGGAACGTGCCCGTTCCGGTCGCCACCGCTCGAGAAGATCTGGGTGCGGCTCGGGTCGCCGAACGTCGAGCAAGCCGTTATTGGGAATCAGTGGGTTCAGGGTCGGATCGCCTTCGATCAAAGCAACGGTTCCCAGACCGCAGGCGTAAGGCAAGTCATCGAGAAGCGACGCTGCGAGCAACCCGGCGTACATGCCTACAGAGGTTTCGAGCGCCGAGGAGATGACCACAGGGATTGTGGAGCGCCCGGCGAGGTCGAGCACCCGCTCCACCCCTCCCATAGGCTGGCACTTCAGAATCAGCACGTCGGCAGCACCCTCTTCAAGAACTCGCAAAGGATGAGGACTCCGCCGGACAAGCTCGTCGGCTGCGAGAGGGACTTCGGTGCGTCTACGTAGCTCGGCCATGTCCTCGATTGTGGCGACCGGCTGTTCCGCGTATTGCAGGTTGAATCGTGAGAGAGACTCGAGGCGCCTGGTGGCGGTGTCGAGATCCCAGGAGGCGTTCACGTCGATGCGCAGATGCCCGGCGGTGCCCAATGCATCGCGCACGGCCGACAGCCTCTCTTCGTCGTCGATCTCGGTGTCACCGGGGTCCCCTATCTTGACTTTCGCCGTGGTGGCACCTGACTCCATGACCAGAGATGCGGCCGTATCCGGAGCGACTGCGGGCACCGTCACATTTACCGGTATCGCCGAACGACCAGGGTCGGGGATCTTCCCACTGGCGAGTTCGAGGGCTGCTGCCAGCCATCGGGTGGTGACGGCGGGTGGGTAGTCAGGGAAAGGCGAGAACTCCCCCCAGCCGGATGGGCCCTTGATCAGGACAGCCTCCCGGTGGTCGACACTACGAAAACGATGCCGCATGGGAATCCGGACCGGGTAGAGCTCCAGCGATGCAAGGACCGAGGTCATCCCGCCTGCTCCTCCCGGAGGTATACGACGAGACGATCGAGTTGCTCGTCATTCAAAGAAGAGGAGAAGGACACCATGCGCCCCCGCCCGTTCATGATTGTGAACTCCAGGAATGCATCGGCTTGGTTGGCCGCGTTCGATCCAGGACCAAGCGGCGGGCCGATACCGCCATTGAGGTCGTCACCATGACAGTTGGCACAAAGCTGTTGATAGATCTCCTCGCCCGAAGCGTCATCTGCCGGGCGGCCGACCGAACAAGCCGATAGAACAAGAAGCATCACGACAGAGAGACGTCGCACAATGTCGATGGTAGGAAACGAGGGCTTCCCAACCTCAATCAGATTCAACACTCAATCAGATTCAACACGCTCGGCGAGATCCTTGACCAGCTGCGATTGGTCGCGGGGCACAACGAGAACTGCATCTGGTGTCTCAACGACAACAACATCACTCACACCTGCGACCGCCACCGTTCGCGATGTGGCTTTCACGAGAGAGCCTTCAACATCGATGAGGACCACCTCGCCTGATGTGACGTTCCCCCGATCGTCTTTCTTCGAAATCGACCACATGGCCTCGAAAGATCCAACGTCGTCCCAACCCACATCGATCGGCATAACCACCGCCTCCTCCGTCTTCTCCATGATTGCGTGGTCCAGAGAGACTCTCTCGACGTTCAGGAATTCGGCACCCAGTTCTACGATCCCGTCGACCGGGGCCCGCATGGCAGCCGTGACGCCGTCCAGAATCTCCGGACAATGCCGCTGAGCCTTCATCAGGAGCCCGGCAGCCGAGACGACGAACATTCCCGAGTTCCAGACGTGATTCCCATCTGCGGTCAACCGTTCGGCCTCTTTCAGGCCAGGCTTCTCCTTGAAACGAGACACTCTGAACGCACCCGACAACGGTTCACCCAACTCGATGTAGCCATAGCCAGTTTCGGCTCTAGAGGGCACTACCCCGAAAGTAACGACGGAACCCCCCGCCGCGTATCCGACGGATTGGATCACAGCGTCGGCGAAGGCGTTCGGATCTCGAATCAGATGATCGGAGGGAAGGATTGCCAATACATCGGCCGGCTCCGATGACAGCGCTGCCGCCAGTGACGCCGGAGCAGTGTTCCTGCCTTCGGGCTCGACGAGTATCAGGTGGATGTCAACACCAGACACAGCGGCGGCGGCGGCGACGAGCTTGGTGTGGGCTGATCCGGTTACAACGATCGGCGACGATACCCCCGGTTGGCCTGCAAGACGCTGCAGAGCTTGGACGAACAGCGAGTCTCCCCCGGTCAGCGGGGCAAACTGTTTAGGTAGCTCGGGGGTGGAAAGCGGCCACAGACGGGTCCCGGCCCCGCCGGAGAGAATCACAGGTCGGATCAATGCCACCAACTGAGCGTACCGGCGACCCGTGTTTCAGTCAGACGAGGAGATAGACACGTAACCACACTCCTCGCAAATGGAGCGGCCTATCCCAATTCCACCCGGGGCTTCCACGAGTTCGTGGACGTGGTTGCGGCCACCGCGACTGAAAGCATTCTTCACGGCACCCATGATTCCTGACTTCTCGCGGGGCGCACCGGCGAGAGCAGGCTCGGGCTGAGAGTCTGAGTCGGGGTCGGGCTCTGGCTCGGTGTCAGGCTCTTCGAATTCACCAAGATCGACTACTAGCTGCTTGGAGACCTCGGAATCGTCGCTTTCGCCTGACGTTGAGAGAATCTCCTTGACTATTTCTGGTGGTGTCTCTTCGACAGCCCCCTCGTCCGACGCTTCTTCCACATCCAAACGCTCCTGCTCGAGCGCAGCCGCGGCCTGTTCCGCGGCGGCCTGCTCCGCCTTGATACGTTCCTTGTCGAGTTTCTTGGCGTCTAAACGTTCCTGGGAAACCCTGTCAGCCTCCAGTTGCAGGTCTTCGGCGCGCTGCGACTCGAGTTGCTCCATCTCGGCCTGGATGGCCTCCCTGCGCTCGGCGTCGCGTTGTTCTTGTTCGGCGCGCTCGACATCGAGTCGTTCGATCTCTTTGCGCTTCTTCTCGATACTCGCCAGTTCCTTACGGGCAGACTCGGCACGATCAGCTTCAAGACGCTCCATGTCGGCGCGCTGCTGCTCCAACTGCTGGGCTTCCGCCCTGGCGACCTCGAGTCGCTCATTCTCAAGACGCTCTCGCTCCTTACGCTCCGCTTCAAGACGCTCCATGTCGGCGCGCTCGGCTTGAAGTCTTTCCATCTCCTCACGGGACGCTTCGAACCGCTCCGCTTCGAGGCGTTGCTGGTCCTCACGTTCGGATTCCAGACGCTTCATCTCGAGACGGAAGGCCTCAACTCGATCTGCTTCCATCTGCTCGGCCCTGAGACGCTCTGCCTCCAGGCTCAGCTTTTCTGCCTCGAGTCTCGCCCGCTCTTCTTCGATAGAACGCTTCTCGTCTTCAAGACGCCCAGATTCAAGACGCTGCTGCTCGGCTCGTTCTGCTTCGGCGCGCTGTGCTTCGAGACGGTCCCCCTCATCTCCAGTGGTTTCGCCAATGACCGGGATCCGGGTCTCGGTAGCGGGTTGAACCGACTCGATGCTCTTGTCCTTGACAGATATGGACTCGATCTCTTGTGTCACCGACTCCGCGGTGATCTCGTTTTGCCGGACAGGCCCATTCTCGGACAGGAATCCACTGCGTTCAGCCTGAAGGTTTTCGACCATCGCATTTCGAAGCTCTGAGACCTTCGAAGGTGTCGTGCCCTTACGTGATCGACGGACAGCAACCGGTCGGCGCGCGACGTTCATTGACTTGAACCGGGCCCATACCTCTGCCATGTGTTCGACCCCGCGGTAGGCGAAGTCGATTGGGTCATCGGCGAGGAAAGTTACCTCTTCCCCCCCCAACTCCACCTGAAAGGCACTCGAAACAAGACGTCGGGCTTGGACGTCATAAAGAGACCACCGACCGAGAGATTCGCCCTCGAGGACCACCTCAGCCTGAACGCCATCGATCAGGAAAGTGGCCGGAACCCCCGGGTGGTCGACTTCTGGTACCCGGATTTGACCGGTGAACTTCACCGCTTTACCTACCCATCAGCCGCAGCAAATTGGATCTTCACAGGTAACGATCCCATTGCTTGGCGGAATGTCAAGGCCGCTGGCGACACACCGCTAGCGGTAGGCTTCCAATGGAGGGCAGGCACAGATCAGATTCCGGTCGCCACCCACACCGTCGACCCGACCAACCGGCGCCCAGTACTTGGAGACTTTGAGGCTTTCGATGGGGAAGGCCGCTTCCTCCCTCGTATAGGCACGATCCCAATCGGTGGCCGCAACATCCTCCGTGGTGTGGGGCGCGAGGACAAGCGGATTGTCCTCCGGTGGCCACTCCCCCGAACCGACCCGATCCGCCTCTGAACGGATCGCGATCATCGCCTCACAGAAACGATCGAGCTCGGAGAGACTCTCTGATTCCGTCGGCTCAACCATCAACGTGCCCGCCACAGGAAAGGAGAGCGTTGGAGCATGGAATCCGTAGTCGGCTAGGCGCTTGGCCACGTCCTCGGCAGTTATTCCGGTCTCCTTGGTAAGCGGGCGAAGGTCGAGAATGCATTCGTGGGCAACACGGCCGCCTTCACCTGAGTAGAGCACCGGAAAATGGGGGTCGAGTCGTCGAGCAACGTAATTCGCTGACAGGATCGCTACCCGAGTCGCTTGTCGCAGTCCCTCGGCTCCCATGAGACGGAGGTAGGCGTATGGAATTGCCAGGATCCCGGCCGACCCGAACGGAGCCCCCGATACAGGCCCAATCCCTGTCTCCGGACCGGCTTCGGCCAACAGAGGATGACTCGGAAGGAACGGTGCCAGGTGTGCCGCAGCTCCCACAGGCCCGATGCCGGGGCCTCCGCCGCCATGGGGGATGGTGAATGTCTTGTGAAGATTGAGATGACCGATGTCGGCACCAAACTCGGCCGGGCGGGCAAGCCCCACCAACGCATTGAGGTTGGCGCCGTCAACATAAACCTGACCGCCGTGGGAGTGGACAGTCTCCGTAAGTCGCTTGATTCCTTCTTCGAAGACGCCGTGTGTCGAGGGATACGTCACCATCGCCGCCGCTAGCTCATCGGCATGCTCCGCGACCTTGGCATCAAGATCGTCGAGGTCGATGTTGCCTCCGTCGTCGGTGGCGACGACAACGACACGCATACCGGCCATTACTGCCGAGGCGGCGTTGGTCCCATGAGCTGATGCGGGGATGAGGCACACATCACGACGCTCATCACCTCTCGATCGGTGATAGGCAGATATGGCGAGAAGGCCAGCCAGCTCCCCTTGAGATCCCGCATTGGGATGCAATGAGACAGAGTCATACCCGGTGGTCTCAGCGAGATAGGTCTCGAGTTCGGAGATCAGTTGCATGTACCCCGCAGCCTGATCGACCGGCACATATGGGTGGACGTCGGCGAATCCCGACCAGGTTATTGGGACCATCTCGGTCGTCGCGTTGAGTTTCATCGTGCACGAACCGAGCGGAATCATGCTGCGGTCCAATGCCAGGTCCTTGTCGGCGAGTCTTCGCAGATAACGAAGCATCTCGTGCTCCGACTGGTGAAGACTGAATACGGGGTGGGTCATGAAGGCGGACTTTCTCGTCGCTTCAGCCGGTACGCCACCCATGCCAGGCGAGACAGGTGTCTCCGCCCCAAACGCCACCAGGACCTTTAGAACGATCTCCTCAGTGGTCTTCTCATCGAGTGAAACCCGGACGTGGCCATCATCGACGAACCCCAGGTTGATGCCAGCTTGCAGCGCGCCGGCCACGACTTCCTTTGCTCTCCCCGGCGTCTGAACCGTGATCGTGTCAAACCACGTCTCGCTCGCAAGTTGATAACCCGACTCGGCCAACCCTCCAGCCAGAAGGGTTGTGAGTCGGTTCACTTCACCAGCGATGGCTCTCAGACCTTCGGGTCCGTGCCAACACCCGTAAAGGCCGGCGATGACCGCCAGAAGAACCTGGGCAGTGCAGACATTGGAAGTCGCCTTTTCGCGACGGATGTGCTGTTCCCTCGTCTGAAGTGCCAGCCGATAGGCGGGGCGACCAGTGCGATCCTTGGAGACACCGACGAGACGCCCGGGCAGACCTCTCACCAGTTCTTCCCTGGTCGAAATGAACCCGGCGTGGGGACCTCCGTAACCAAGAGGCACACCGAAACGCTGCGCCGAGCCGACCGTTATGTCGGCGCCCCACTCCCCCGGTGGTTTGAGCATCGTCAAGGAGAGAAGGTCGGTGGCGACCACGACGAAAGAACTGGCCTCGTGGAATGAGTCTGCGACATCCCGCTGATCGCGAATTGCGCCGCTCGAACCTGGGTACTGGAGGAGCACACCAAACGCGAGAGACGGATCAACGTCATCATCCAGGTCACGCACGTCGATTCCTGCGGCTCTCGCCCGGGTGCCAACAACTGCCTTCGTCGGCTCGTGACAGTCGGGATCGATGTAGAAGATCTTGGCGTTGCCTCGATAGAGACGACGACTCATTGCCATTGCCTCGGCGGCTGCCGTTGGCTCATCGAGAAGGGAGGCGTTTGCGATGTCTAGTCCGGTGAGATCCGAGACCATTGTCTGGAAGTTGAGGAGAGCCTCGAGACGACCCTGGGAAATCTCAGGCTGATATGGGGTGTATGCGGTGTACCACGCCGGATTCTCGAGGACATTCCTCTGAATGACTGGAGGCATGATCGTGTCGTGGTAACCAAGCCCGATGAGGGAAGTGAGCACTCTGTTCAGACCGGCGAGTTCGGAGAGCCTTGCCACGACTTCCGGCTCCGTGAGAGCATCCGGCAGATCTAACTCTGTGTTGAGGATGGATCCAGGGACCGTTTGATCTATCAGATCATCGAGGGACGTTGCTCCGATTGTCGCGAGCATTTTCTCCACGTCCGCGACGCGTGGTCCGATGTGCCGGTCCGCGAACCTCTCCGTGGGATGGGGCATTGGTGTCTCCTAAACGACGTTGCCCTTCCCCGCTGTCGTGTACTTCAGCGTTGCCTCGGCCGACGGTCCTCTTGGCCTGAGAGATTCCGGGAAGGAGTTGCCCCTTCGGCGCCCCGAACTCGGGGCTCTCCCATCGACTTCTTTGGCGGTCCCATCATAAGGCGAATCCGAGTTGAGAGGTCGGGCCGCCAACGTCAGCGTCCCGAGCCGCGGCTCATACGTTGAACCGGAACTCCACCACATCGTTGGGTTTCATTACATACGACTTGCCCTCGGTTCGAACCAAACCCTTGGAGCGAGCCGCCTGCCATGAGCCGGCTTCCACCAACCGGTCGTAGTCCACCACCTCCGCCGCAATGAAACCACGCTGGAAGTCGGTATGGATCACACCTGCGGCCTCCGGAGCCGTGGCGCCGGAGCGAACCGTCCAGGCACGCGTCTCCTGCTCGCGACCGGTCAGATAGCTCTGAAGACCCAAGACCCGATATGCCATCCGAATCACAGCGTTCAGACCGGGCTCTTCCTGGCCAACGGTCGCCAACAGCTCGACCCGCTCCTCGATCACCAGCTCGGTCAACTCGGCTTCTATTTGGGCGTCCAAGAACAGAGCCTCGGCCGGTGCCACGATCGCAGCGAGCTCAGACTTGCGGTCGGGGGACACGAGCAACGTCTCGTCGGCATTGAAGACATAGATCACCGGCTTGGCCGTCAGGAGATGCAGATCGGCGAACTCGGCTTGTCGACTCATGAGCGCAGCTTGGCGACTCACCATCTCGCCGGATGCAACGACACCACGAAGGGTCCGAAGGAGATCCACGCGGGGTTGAAACGTCTTGTCGATCGTTGCCTCTTTCTCCAGGCGGGGAAGACGTTTGTCGATTGTTTCGAGGTCGGCAATCGCCAACTCCGTCTCGATGGTCTCGATATCCCTCTTCGGATCAAGATCGTCATCGACGTGGACGACGCTTGACGACCCAAAAGCACGCACAACGTGACAGATGGCGTTGACGTCGCGGATGTTGCCCAGAAACTGGTTGCCCAACCCCTCACCCTCGCTGGCCCCCTTCACCAGACCGGCGATATCGACAAAAGTGACAGTCGCCGGTGTGATTTTCTTCGAATCGAACACGGCGGCCAGAGTTTCGAGACGCCCATCGGGGATGGCGACGATCCCGGTATTGGGATCGATAGTCGCAAACGGGTAGTTGGCAGCCAGGGCCCCTGCGTTGGTCAGTGCGTTGAAGAGCGTGGACTTGCCAACGTTCGGCAAGCCGACGATTCCGATCGAAAGACTCATCGGCGAGGCAGGGTAGGAACGGCGCCGGTCTACGAGTAACGCCACTAGTGCTCTGGCCACGAACGTTGGCGATGTTGAGGGCGAGGCAGGGGCGTCTCTGGCAAGGACGCAGGACGAAGGCGCACCGGGCCGTTCGTCGAGGACGAGGACAAAGCCAGAGGCATCACTGGCCGTCCTGAACGCGGCAAACGTTTGCGGTCGGGGCGCTAGCTACCGTTCTGCGGATGCAACGCATCGCCGTCATTGGCGCAGGTTCGTGGGGGACCACAGTGGCTTCTCTTGCCGCCAGATCTGTCTCCACCACCCTTTGGGCGCGTCGCGGTGAACTCGCCTCCGCAATCAACGATACGAGAGAGAACGGCGACTACCTGCCAGGCCACCGACTGCCTGATCTCCTCGAGGCGACCTCGGACTTGGAGACTGCCGTAGTAGGGGCCGATGCCCTCGTGGTTGCGGTCCCGTCGCATGGGTTTAGGGCAGTCTTCAAAGAGGCAGCGAAAGCCATCAGCAACAACACCACGATCGTCTCTCTGACCAAGGGTATCGAGCAGGACTCGCTGGCCACCATGACGGAGATCGTGGCTTCCGAGGCTCCAGATCACGATTCATCACGGATGGGTGTTCTCACCGGCCCCAACCTCGCCTCTGAGGTCATCGACGGGCAACCAACGGCGGCCGTCATCGCGATGCGAGATGCCGACACGGCGCGCTCGATCCAGGATGCCCTCATGGGACCGACCTTCCGCGTCTACACCAACGACGATGTGGTCGGCTGCGAGTTAGGAGGCGCTCTCAAGAATGTGATGGCCATCGCCGCCGGGATGTCGGATGGCCTCGGGTTCGGCGACAATTCCCGCGCCGCTCTGATCACAAGAGCGCTCACCGAGTTGACACGCCTCGGTGTGATTCTGGGAGGGAAGCCGACAACCTTTGCCGGGCTTGCCGGTATGGGTGACCTGATAGCAACCTGTAGTTCCACTAAAAGCCGGAATCACCGTGTCGGAGTGCGGCTTGCGCAAGGGAAGAGCCTCGATGAAGTCGTCGCCGAGATGAAAATGGTCGCCGAGGGGATCAAGACAACAAAAAGCGTTCTGGGTCTCGCCGCTCGCACCGGTGTCGAGATGCCCATCGCCCAACACGTCGGGCAGGTGTTGCATGAGGGGGCTCATCCGAGAGATGCAGTGCTCAGTCTCATGACCCGTGAGGCAAGGTCGGAGCACTGATGGGAGAGAAGACGCGCATACATAGGCTTGCAGAGCGCGGAGTAACAGATCGCCGCCAGATCAACCAGATTCTCGATGAAGGACTCGTCTGTCACGCTGCCTATGTCATCGACGACCGACCGGTGGTGATCCCGACGTTGTACGTGCGGAACGGTGACCACCTGCTGCTCCATGGGTCGAACTCATCGGGTCTGGTCAGGGCAGTAGGGGATAGATCGCCTCTGAGTGTCGGAGTGACCCACATCGATGGGCTGGTGGTGGCCCGAAGCGGGTTTCACTCGTCGGCCAACTATCGCAGCGTCGTGGTCCACGGACGAGGGCGCATTCTCGCCGGAGAGGAGCACCGGAAGGCGCTTGACGTGATCGTCGAAACTTTGATCCCCGGGCGCCTCTCGGACATCCGTCACCCGACCGAAGCAGAGACCAAACAGACGTCCGTCATCGAGCTCTCCCTCGATGAGGTCTCGGCCAAGGTGCGCTCAGGAGGCCCCGCCGACGATCCGGCTGATCTGACGTCGGACGCATGGGCCGGTGTCGTTCCGTTCAGCCTTGTCGCCGGAGAGGCCGAGCCAGCAGAAGACCTACGCGACGGGATCCCGATCCCGGACTACCTCCAGCCCTACCAGCTTTAGTCGAGGCCTACCGGCTGCAACACTCCCGCCCCAACAGGTGTTCCTGGAGATATGGCCACACAACGATTTCTGACAACATCGCATGGCACCAATCGTGATGCCTTTGGATCTCTCGACTGGGGCCTTTTCACGTACTTGAGTCTGATATGGGGTTCCTCATTCCTCTTCATGGCAATCGGGCTCGACGCGTTCCACCCCGGGCTGGTCACATGGCTGAGAGTGGGATTCGGGGCAGCCGTGATGGCCCTCATCCCCAAGGCTCGCAAGACGAAGATCGAGACAGAGGATCGCCTACGTGTTGGCACTCTCGGTCTCATCTGGATCGCACTGCCACTGACCCTTTTCCCTGTTGCGCAGCTGTGGATCGACTCCGCCGTCGCCGGGATGCTCAATGGGGCGACGCCGATCTTCACCGCCCTTCTTGCCACCGTTCTCCTCAGGGCTCTCCCCGGACGGCTGCAGATCGCGGGACTGGCCCTTGGTCTCGCGGGAATAGTGGCGATCGCCCTTCCATCTGCCGGAACGGGGACAACAGCCACCATCGGTGTGACCATGGTCCTGGTGGCCACTGTTTGCTACGCGGTCGCTCTCAACATGGTTGCCCCGCTTCAGCAGCGTTACGGATCGCTCCCAGTAATCGCTCGAGTCCAGTGGGTCGCCGCGGCAGCAGTGACCCCCTTCGGAATCTATGGACTGACGCAATCGGTGTTCGCGTGGCCGTCGCTGCTGGCGTTGCTTGCTGTTGGAGTTCTGGGAACGGGAGTGGCGTTCGTGGCAATGGGCACCCTCTCGGGACGTGTCGGCGCTACGCGATCCGCTTTCATCACGTACGCGATTCCGGTGGTGGCCCTGATTCTCGGAGTCGTGTTCCGCAACGAGATCGTTGCTCCGGCAGCTGTGGTCGGTGTCGTCCTGGTGATCGCCGGGGCCCTGCTGGCCTCACGGCGAGAGGTCTAGGTTCTCAGTCCGCCGACCGAGATGCACTGCGGAGAGCGCGCATGGCGAGCTCCTTGTCGCCGAGACGATGGCGAAGCTCACGCTCCAGACCGCCGATCGGGTAGAGATTCTGGGGCGCTCGCGGGTCCTTGTGCCTCGCTGAGGCAAAACGGGGAAGAGTGGCGCTGACACGAGTCGCGATACGTGCAGCGTCCGCCACCGGTTTGTCGGCGTCTATCTCGCAGCGAACCAGCCCACCGGCCGGGCCTTGATGATTGGCCAGTCGGAGATACCAAGAGAAGCGGCTCCAGGATGTCGTAGTGAGAAACAGCGGCGTTCGGTATCCGGCTGGCAGCTCCGTCAGAACCGAGCGCAGTTCCATTGGTAGATACTGGACCTTCTGGGTCTTGACGTATCCAACGGCATTGTCGAGGTCCCTCGCGTGGGAAAGCGGTCCGTCAACCAAGAGCAATTCGGCGTCTCCGGCCTTGCGAGCAACGATCGCCTCGAGGTCGCCCATGCGCTGCTGGATGCCCAGCCAGAGCTCCTCAGAAGTGGTCCCCTTTGTCGCCTTTACCTCGTAGGTCCCGACACTGGTCTCGACGTCGGCGGCGGGAGCGGACGTGAATAGCCCCCTCCCCACGTCTGCGACCTCGAGTGTGGCCTTGCCGTTGCAACGCACGGCACCCGCGGCGTATGTGGCTGCCAGGGCGAACCCCGGGAAATCCGGCGGTTGATCGATCCAAAGAGTGGCGTCCACCCTGCGGACCCCGTCAATGAAGAGAACATCGCCGAGAGGATCGACCTCTGGCAGCAACGGATGCCAGCCGTCCACTGGAAACTCGACCGATGGATCGACATTCTGAGATGCGTCATCGAGTTCCTGGGAGGTAGGTGCCCCGTAGTCGGAGTCCCATGTTTCAACGGTGAATCTCACGAAACCTTCACCACCTTCGATCCGGCTGTGTCGCGGGACACAACGAAGCGAACAGGCGCTCGTGATGCGAGCTCCTTGACGTGAGTAATCACGCCAACTACCAGTCCCCTGCCTGCCAGATCCTCGAGAACCGAGGCAACGGTGTCCAGCGACTCATCGTCGAGTGCTCCGAATCCCTCGTCGAGGATGATCGTGTCGAGGTCGGCACCACCCGACGCGGCTAGCGTCTCGGCCAGGGAAAGCGCAAGAGCGAGAGAGACAAGAAATGTCTCGCCACCGGAGAGAGTGGACACGCTTCGGGTCTCGTTGGCATTGCGGTGGTCGACAATCGAGAAGGTGCCGTCATCGTCAGAGCTGAGCGAGTAACCGCCGTCGGACAACTGAGAAAGAAGGTCGTTCGCCCCGGCGACCAGGTCGGCCATCGCTCCAACCATCAACCATCTCTCGAATCCGTTTGCTTTCAGGTGATTGGCAAGACCGCCGGCCACTTCTTGGGAAGACTCCGAGGCTTGAACCACTTTGGCGAGTTCCGTTGCATCTCGCTGTGCCTTTTCAATGGCGGCCGTCTTCTGACGGGCCAACTCCAGTTCGGAGGCGATTTGGACAGCGAACGGCTCGACCGCCGGCACGCCGATCTTCTCCAACTTGGCCGTCAGATCATCTCTGGCGGCTCGAGCTTCGGCCTCGGCCTCTTTCACTTTGGCCTCGGTTTCGGTACCTTCGGCCACCAGCTTCTGACTGACCTCATCTCTCCACAGCATTAGCTCTTTCCACTGCACGATCACGTCGTCACTCTCCGGAACCGGCGGTTCCAGATCGGCGACGCTCAACTGGGCGGCCGTAAGATCCTTGCCCACCCGGCGCACCGAATCGGCCAGGTCTTCCAGGGTGGAGCCCGCCTTGCTGTGCTCTTCCCTGCGGCGCACGGCGTCCTCGCGGAACGACGCGAGGTCCGAGATCAATCCCAATACCTCCTCTTCCATGCGCTGGAGATCATCAAGGGAAGGCACGGCCTTCATCTCGGCGGCCAACTCGTCGTGCTGAGTCTTTTGCACGGTGAAACTGGTCTCCAACTGGGTCAGCTTCTTTTTCGCCTCATCGAGAGCCGTCCGCGCCTCGTTGACAACCCGACCGGCGCGCTCCTCCCCAGCCTCCAGCTCTGACACCTCTGAAGACGGAGGGCGAGAGGGAACCCTCAGCACCTGTTCTCCCACGGTCAGCGTGGCGGTCAGGGCATGGGCGGCGTGGGAAACCCGGATGGATGCCAGCCGGCTGCGAATCTCCTCGAGCTTCTCGCTGGCCGTTGTCAGTTCCGATTTAGCAGCCGTCACCCGGGCCCGAGCGCTCTCAGGGTCATGCTGAGCCAGTCGCTGCAACATCTCGCTAAGCCTGACCTGGGACTTCCGGAGA
>QIDW01000156.1 GCA_003230435.1 Acidimicrobiia bacterium
GGGGAGCCGAAACAGATCACCCATCAGGTCAAGTTCTTCGAGAAGGGCGAACGGCCGCTGGAGATCGTGACCAGCCGGCAGTGGTACATCCGCAATGGTGGGCGCGACGATGATCTACGCAAGGCCCTCCTGGCTCGGGGCGGAGAGCTCGAGTGGGTGCCCGACTTCATGGCGGTCCGCTACCAGCATTGGGTTGATGGGCTGAACGGTGATTGGTTGGTCTCGCGTCAGCGGTTCTTCGGTGTGCCGATCCCGGTCTGGTACCAGATCGACGACTCAGGCGGCGTTGATTATGACGAGCCGCTCATCCCTGATGAGGCTGACCTACCCATCGATCCGAGCAGTCATGTCCCTCAAGGTTATGTCGAGTCGCAGCGTGGCCGGCCTGGTGGTTTCGAGGGAGATCCCGATGTGATGGACACGTGGGCTACGTCGTCGTTGACACCCGAGATCGCGGGTCACTGGGACGACGACCCCGATCTGTTCGAGAGGGTCTACCCCATGGACATCCGGCCACAAGGTCCTGAAATCATCCGTACCTGGCTCTTCGCAACGGTGGTGCGCGGACATTACGAGCATTCGAAACTTCCCTGGCGGAGCGCCACGATCAACGGGTGGATCCTCGATCCGGACAGAAAGAAGATGTCCAAGTCGAAGGGGAATGTGGTGACGCCAACCCCTTTGCTCGAGGAGTACGGGTCCGAAGCCGTGCGCTACTGGGCCTGCAAGGGCCGGCCCGGTGCTGACACCGCTGTTGACTTCGGTGTCATGAAGATTGGACGACGCCTTGGCATCAAGATCCTCAATGCCTCACGTTTTGCTCTCGGATTCTCCGAGGACGTCGAACCGGCCAGCATCACGGAGCCAATCGATCAGTCGATGCTGGCCGGGCTTTCCCAAGTGGTCGCACAGGCCACCGAGGCATTCGAGCGATTTGACTACGCAAGGGCTCTTGAAGTCACCGAACGCTCCTTTTGGAGCTGGACCGACGACTACCTGGAGCTGGTCAAAACCCGGGCCTACGGCGAGGGCCCCGAGGCCGCATCGGCGCACGCCACTCTCCAAATGGGGCTGGCGGTCTATCTCCGGCTTTTTGCGCCGTTTCTTCCGTTCGTCACAGAGGAGGCGTGGAGTTGGTTCCAGGTTGGCTCGATTCACCGGGCGAGTTGGCCGTCAGCCGATGAGTTCGACGGTCTCACCGCCGACTCTGGGATCCTGGAGATCACCAGTCAGGTGCTGAGCGCAGTGCGGCGAGCCAAATCCGACGCCAAAGTGTCAATGCGCGCCGAGGTGGAGCGCGTGTCGGTTGCGACCGACACCTCTGGAGAGGAATACCTGCGTCTCGGAGAGTCAGATCTCCTGGCCGCAGCCAGAGCAGGGACGATCGAGTACTTGGACGGTGAGTTCTCAGTGGAGTCGGTGCTTGCCGACATAACCGGCGGTTGAACATCGCGCTGCATCGAAATGGCGGGATCTGTACAGTCTCATCATGAAATTCATCATCACGCTTCTGACCACGGCGGCCTCCCTCTGGGTGGCTGTTTGGTTGGTCGATGGGATCGAGTTCTCGGGTGCTTGGTGGCAGTTCCTGATCGTCGCCATTGTCATTGGATTGGCGAACGCCATCGCAAAACCCATCATCACTTTTTTCAGCCTTCCGTTCATCGTGATGACCCTTGGGCTCTTCCTGTTCATCGTCAACGCTTTGGTGTTTCAGTTGGTTGTCTGGTTGTCAGGTCCCAGCGTGTTGGATCTCGGGCTTGCATCAACGGGGTTTTTCTGGGCCACGTTCTGGGGCTCGGTTGTGATCTCGGTGGTCGGGTGGGTCCTCGGATTCGTCCTGCCCGACGGAGACTGATCTCAGCTTCGTCCTTGCGGATGATGACTGCGGCTCAGTCTGAGAGTTGACGCTCCAGGAGTCGCGCATAAACCCCACCGGCTGCGACGAGGTCATTGTGCGCCCCCTCCTCCACGATTCGCCCATCGGAGATGACGACCAGGCGGTCCGCAGCGCGCACGGTGCTGAGACGGTGGGCAATGACGAGAGTCGTCCGTCCGATCATCAATCGCTCTAGAGCTTGCTGAACGAGACCTTCCGATTCGGCATCAAGCGAGCTTGTCGCTTCGTCGAGTATGAGAATGCGCGGATCGGCGAGAAGTGCTCGAGCGATGGCGACTCGTTGCCGTTGACCCCCCGAGAGCTGGACTCCACGCTCTCCAACCACCGTCTCGTAGCCGTCGGGGAACTCGGTGATGAATTCGTGGGCGTTGGCAGCGGTGGCCGCTTCAACGAGTTCTTCGTCCGGCGCCTCGGGCTTTGATATGCGGAGGTTCTCACTGATCGTTCCCGAGAAAAGCTGCACTTCTTGGGGTACAGCCGCCATTTGAGCCCGCAAATCGGTCAGGGATTGCTTCTTCACATCCACACCATTCACGAGAACCCGGCCACTGGTGGGGTCGTAAAAGCGGGGTATCAGCTGTGTGATTGTTGATTTGCCGGAACCCGAAGGGCCCACGAGGGCGATGACCTCACCGGGGGCCAAAGTCAGGTCGATCCCCTTCAGGACTTCGCTGTCGCGCCCCTCATAGCTGAAAATCACCGACTCCAGACGAACCGAGCCTTCTTGATGCGGCGGGACCTGAGACCGGGTGTCTTCGTGGATCTCGACAGGCATGCCGAGAAGCTCGAATATGCGGCGGGAGGCACCAAGCGCCTCTTGCAGTTGCGAGTAGATGCCGGTGAACGTTCCGATGGCTCCGGCCACCGTGAGGGTGTACAACAGGAAGGCAACCAGTTCACCAGCGGTCATGGAGCCTGCCAGCACCTGCCGACCGCCAACCCAGAGGACCAAGGCCAGGGTGCCAAACCCTACGAAGGTGACACCGGGGACGAATAGTGCTCGCAACCGGGCTCGTCGCAGGGCGACCTCGTAGGACCGGCCGATTCCCTCGCCGTACCGTTTGGTTGCGTCCGTCTCGGCGGAGAACCATTTGATGACTCGTATCGAGGCGATGGACTCGTCGGCAAAAGCGTTTGCCGACGCGATCTCGTCCTGGAAAACAGTCGAGATGCGATTGAGACGGCGACCGAAGAACGCGGCCGCAAGGATCGCGACAGGTAGAAAGGCGAGAACTGTGAGCGAGAGCATTGGGCTCAGCACCAGCATCAGCACGACGCCTCCAATGAGTGTGATGCCCTGCGATAACGTTTGCGCTACAGCAGTGGAAACGGTTCCCTGAATCACGGACGCGTCCGAAGTCAAGCGTGATGTGATCTCACCCGTCCGTCTCTTGTCGAAAAAGGGCACTGGAAGCCGAACGATGCGCTCATACACCGTTCGCCGCAGATCAGCCACCACACCCTCACCGACGATGGCCACTGCATAGGAGCGGATGTAATTGAATGCGGCCTGAGCCAAGAAAACGCCGAGAAGAATGAGGGCTAGCCGATCGAGGCTTTCAGTGGTCGTTTCTTCTCCAATGGCGGTGTCAACAAGCCCGCCCATGATCAGCGGGAAGACGAGGCCTAGAGCTGACGCGACAGTGACACCGAAAACCGCGACTGCCAGCCACCACCGATAGGGACGGAGAAACCCAAGGAGTTCTGTCAGTTGACCGATCTGCCGCCTTAGTGGAAGATCGGAGTCCTCTCCTTTGGCGCTGCCACGGCGGGCTCGTCGACTCATGGGACGCATAGGCAGATTGTAAGGGTCGCCTGGCCGAGATCAGCAAGGACTTCCGACTCAGGACACCAGGGGGAGGGGCCTCGAAAGATAGCAATAGCTCAGCTTGATATGTCAGGTTGTGGGCGCAGGCAATTATCTTTCTGTCGTGCCATCGGGACAACGCAAGCTGAGCCGAATCTGGCGAAGACTTCTCGTGATTTGTGGTCTGAGCGCCGCTGCCTTCGCGGCGCCGCTTCTTGACATCTATGGCCGCAATCCGGAGGTGTTTGTGGCCAATCGGACCAGCCCCGGGGAGATCGTCCTCTTCGGGCTGCTGGTCACCTTCGTCGTGCCGGCGGTGGCTCTGGTCATTCTGTGGGTTGCAGAACGGATCGGCGGTCGCGCTCCCGATATCGCCTACAAGGCGATGGTGGGCGTTCTGGCAATAGCTGTGGGACTCGTGATCAGCCGACAGGTCCTTCCAGACAGCACTCTTTTTGCCATCACCGTCGCTCTTGGTGTCACGGTTGTCGTGGTCCTGATGGTCCGACGGTTCGAAGACCTCCTCGTTTGGTTCGCAATCGCGCTGCCTCTGGTCATGATCATGTTCGTGGCGACCTCAGCGTCGGCGCGATTGATTTGGACCGACCTCGAGACTGCCGAGACCACTGTCGAAGTTGCCAACCCGGCTCCGATCGTGATGATCCAACTGGACGAGATGCCCGTGGCCTCGATAATGGATCAGTCCGGAAACGTCAATGCAAAGCTCTTCCCCAACTTTGCGCGGCTGGAGCGAGAGGGCACGTGGTATCGCAATGCTCTATCGAGCTCCATAGCCAGCACACAGAGCATCCCGGCAATCCTCACAGGTGTCCTTGGAGAAAAGGGCATGAGCCCTTCGGCGGTTGATTATCCTGAAAACCTGTTCACGCTGCTGAACGGCACCTATGAGATGCATGTCATCGAATGGGTGGCCGACATGTGCCCTGAGGACATCTGCCCCGATTACGCGGGTCGTGCTCCGGCACGATTCAGCGCATTGGTTCAGGATGTAGGCGTGGTCTTTGGCCATCTCTCTCTTCCGATTGTGCTCAGGGAAGGTCTTCCGAGCATTGACAATGCGTGGAAAGGTTTCCTCGGACAGACCACGATCTCGACAGGCGCGCCCGTTGAGATCGAAGGCCTCCCGGTGCCCCCCTCCGGGACCAGGGCGAAATGGGTCGACTGGATGCAGCGGATCATCGACGGCATCGATTCCGGTGGTCCGCCAACTCTCAGCTACGTCCATCTTCCGGCCCCCCACGTGCCGTGGGAGCTCAATCCGAGCGGCACCCAGTACGAGCGACCCGAGGAGTACACCGAGGTCGAGGGTGTCGAGGGCAACGGACGTTGGGCGCTGGACCCGGAGCCGGCTCTCATGGGATTCCAACGCCAGCTCTATCAGCTGGGATTCGTCGACACCATGCTCGGTCGACTCTTCGAAAAGCTCGACGACACCGGCACTTGGGACGAGACGATGGTTGTGGTCGTCGCCGACCACGGTGCATCTTTCGTGCCGGGCGAGCATCGTCGCTGGCCATTTGAAGACAATCGCGAAGATCTCTATCGCGTACCGCTATTCGTCAAGTATCCAAATCAGGTCATCGGGGAGGTGAGAGACGAACCGGTGTTCGGGATCGACATCATGCCGACGATTGCCGAGGTCCTGGATGTCTCTGAGACGTGGGAGTTCGATGGTGTCTCACTGCTTCGCGTCGAAGGTGTTGAGCGAGCGCACGAGCCTGTGCCGTGGTGCTGCAACACCGATGGTGTGAGCACCCAGGTCACCGATCTGTTCGATCAGGTGAGCCGCAACTATGCCTGGGTTCCCGATCAGACGAGTTGGGCTGGAGTCGCTGGGGTTGGTCCCTATCAGGCACTCGTGGGTGAGTCGGTAGCTGATCTCGGAGTCATCGAGAGTGAAGAACTGCGCTGGTCTCTTGACTATGGCGCCAGCCTGGCCGAGTTGGACATGGGCTCCGGCATGGTGCAGACACTTCTCACGGGGCGTATCGAGCTTCCTCCCGACGTGACTTCAAACGATCTGCTTCTCGTGGTCAACGGCAATGTTGGAGGCGTCGGATTTGTCTCCCGGGATAGTTCGGGCGGAGGATCAATTCGGGGGTTGATCGGCGAGGAGTTTCTGGCAGACGGTCGCAATGAGATCGACATCCTCGTCCCGGCCGCTGGTGGCCAATGGGTGTCAGGTTCAGCAGACGTCTTATCTCTCGAACTGGTATCCCCCGACGGACGTGCCTTGGAGATCCGCACGGAGGGCAGTCGCCGGATTCAGGTGGACAATGTGACCCCGACCGATGATGGTTGGGTGGTCAGCGGTTGGGCAGCCGATGTCACCCGGAAGCAGACGCCAGACATGATCTACGTGTTCGCGGGCGAGGCCCTCATCGCTTATGGACCACCCGAGAACGAGAACAAGAACGTGGTCCGCTGGTTCAAGAGTGATGACCTCCTCGAGTCCGGCTTCTCGTTCGATATCGAAACCGAGCAGGTGCCGCCAGATGTAGATCAGTTGACGGTTGTCGCAGAATTCGGCTCGTACGCCGTTGGAGACCCTGCCCGCCTGACTCGCTGAAACCCGGGCGCCAATGGTGTCGGTTATCTCTCCCGGGGTGTCAACTCGAACAGGATGCGTGTGCCGGATTCGAGTCTCCGCTCCGACTGCACGTCGAACATCTCTGCGACCATCGTCCGAAACTCCTTCTCGGTCCGTCCGTGGTGCAACTCCTGGTCCAGCTTGTTCGCAGTTAGTTTTGTCACCATCTCGTCGTCGGGGGAAACGAACTCCACGGCCACGACACAGTCAAAGCTTCTCAGCCATTCCATGACCGATCGTGGCGGGATGCTTGCTGTGTAGATGAGATGATGGATGACTCCATAGGCGATCGCGAGGTCGGGTTTCACCCTCTCGAAAAGACCGGGCCGCTCTTTGCCGGCCCATCCTTGAGATGGTGAAGGATTCGCCAGATCGGAGACGATTATCGACATGTGCTTGCCGTGACTGCGCTGATAGAGATCGTCGAGTACCGGTTCGTCACCGTCGATGGCAACAGCGTGCGCTCCCGAATCCGCGGCGATATAGGAAAAGTGACCGTCATTGGCGCCGAGGTCGGCTACTACTTCCGGTTGCGCACGATCGAGGACACCTTTGAGAAACTCGCCTTTGGCATCCCTGTCCCTTCCGACATGGGTACAAGACTGATAGTCCGACCAGCCCTCCACCTCGTGGTCCCATTCGAGGGATTCGACGAGAGTCCGCAGCTTTCGGATATTGGTGAGGATGAGGTCAACGCTGAAGCCGGCGTCCTTGAGGTCGTCCCGGACAGCGGCACCAGACATTCGGTCCTCCATGCGTGCCTGAAGGGAGACGTGCATCAGAGCGCTCGGCCGGAGTCTTCGTCCTGCTGAGAGTAGTAGTTTCATCTCACCGGCAGTCGGGCCCTCCATGTCTCCGCGCAGCCACGGCTGGTAGGGGAGACCCACCCACGCCCTCAGCATCAGCGGAAAGAGGAACTGGCGTGTGAACTGTCGATATCCAATCCACGGTTCACCATCGCGATAGTTCTCGAACGATCCGAGGTCGATAAACATCGGTTCTCCCGAAACGAACTGGATGTTGAACGGGGTGGCGTCCTTGATGGTCAGACCCACGGCGAGGGCGTCGGCGAGTAGGCCGAGTTGAAGAAGAGCAGCGTCCTTCAGCATTGAGAAGGTCCACTCATACGGGTAGGTGATAAGCGGCAGTCGCGGGTGCTCGAGAGCGCCGGCCGCGTCTGTCGGGAAGTCGGTGGTCTCTTTGGCCTGGATCAAGCGGCCGTCGTCGACGGCCTTCTCAAAGAAAGAAGTGTCCTTGAGAGCTTGCCATGCTTTCAGGCCGCGGTCATCGAGAAGACGAAGGACCCGTGTGCCGTCGTGGACGACCCTGGAAGCCGGGTCCCGAAAAGACCCCGGATCGGCCGAGACCATCGGTGTTACGACTCGGAGGTGACTGCCGACTCGTCCGTGGTCGTCTCGGTGTCCTCAGCTGCCGCCACGGCCTTCTTGCTCATGAGTCGGGCCTTCCATGCCTTGAAGGCGACGGCGATGCCGGCGATTCCTCCAAGCGCAGCCTGGAGAATGAGGCTTCCCGTGCCGGGGTCCAAGTACCCAAAGATCATTTAACAACTCCCCACTGAGGCCGGCGTTGCACCGTTGAGTGCCATATCTTTGTCGAACTCGGGCGACATGCCAACCCTTCTGCGGACCTATCCGCGATAAGTGACTTTTCCATCCTGATTCTCAACACGAATCCGCCCGCCGAGACGGAGATGTTCCAGATGAGATATCGTCTCCAGGAACGCCAGTCTTGATTGAAGCGGATCAAGATTTGGTCGGAAGGACTTGAGCATTACCTCCCACGCCGTCATGTCGGCTTCTCTGACCAGCTCGGCCATGTCGAGAAGTCGTCGGTCGTGGTGGAGGAGAATCTGGCGAGCGCGTTCATCACCTTGGTCAATCAAGGTCCCGTGGGCCGGGTAGGTGATCCCCACTTCGAGAGCGATCAGCCTCTGAAGTGAGCCCAGGTAGTCACCCAATACGTCTCCGAGATCGAAGTCGTACATGATGACCGGGGAAATGCGGGGAAGAATGTGGTCACCTGAGAAGAGGATCCCGGTGCGACTGTCGCGGAGACATATGTGGGCCGGTTCGTGGCCGGGGGTGTGCAGAACCTCGAGGCTTCGGCCATCTCCGAGGTCGACCGTGTCACCGTCGTCAACCAGGTGATCCGGTGGCTCGAGCAAGGGCATGTATTCGGGCCGATCGACCCGTGTGGTCGCTTCGGTGACTGATTCGGGTATCCCATGGACTGAAGCGATCTGCACAAGCCGGTCCCTATATCCGGGGCTGTCGTTGTAGCGACCGATGAGCTTGGCGGCTCGGCTGTGCATGACGAACCGGCATCCCCATTCGTCGACCAATCGGCCGGACATTCCGACGTGATCGGGATGAAGGTGTGAGACGAGCAGGGTGTGGACGGCCGACTCCTCGAGTCCGAGGTCGGCGAAACCCTGGCGAATGGCTTGCCGGCCCGGCTCCCAGTCGGTTCCGCAGTCGATCAGGAGAATCCCACCGTTGGACTCGACCGCGTAGGTATTGACCCACGCCGGCGACTTGAACGGCAGGGAAGCTGGGATGAGGTGAATCCCGTTCCCCAACGACTGGGGAGGCGGAATGCTCATGACTTGGTCGGCTCAATCGAGCTGATGCTCATCCGTGCTCTACGGGGTCCTTTACGCCGAAGTTGATACTCAGGGTCACCGTGAAAAAGGTAGGGGCACCGGAGTCGTCCACTTCGCCCCCAACTTTGACGATCTCGAACTCCTGGATATCGGAGACGGTTGTGGCGGCGCGGGCAAGAACGGTCCGAACCGCGTCTTCTATGGAACCGCCTGCCTTACCCGACAGTCGAATTGTCTTGGTGATTGATGACATCGTTACCTCCTGAGGTGAATGTAACCGGTCGCTGCTCAGGAGCGTTGATCCGTCCATTTTTCTCAGGAAACCTAGTAAGCAACGATTAAGAGGGGATATGGTGGTGGTACCATATATGGCATGTCCAAAAAGACCACAGTTTACATGTCGGACAAGCTGAAGAAGGATCTCGAGGCCGAAGCCCGCCGCACCGGTGAGTCTGAGGCTGAGGTGATACGTCGGGCAATAGCGGCAGCCGTTGAAAGGCCACGGCCCACCCCGGGGATTCTCAGCTTCGAACCGATTGCCGATCGCATCGATGAGCTATTGGATGGATTTGGAGAGCGATGATCATCGCCGACACGAGCGGTCTGTTGGCCTTCTTGAATCGCCGTGAAACCTCGCACGACGAAGTCAGCCGGCTGATATCGGATTCCTCTGAAACCTTGGTGGTGTCGCCGTATGTCGTTGCTGAACTCGACTACTTGATAGCGTCCAGGGCGGGGGTTGATGCTGAACGTGAAGCGCTCGCCGTGCTCGCATCCGGCGCATATTTGCTGGCTCAGTTTGGGGCCGAAGACCTGCTCACCGCCAGCACGGTCATCGGTCGTTACAGGGATCAGCAGGTGGGTGTGACCGACGCCTCATTGGTCGTTTTGGCCCATCGGTACGGGACCCGGACGATACTGACACTCGATCACCGCCACTTCGATGTTCTGCGCCCGCTCTCCGGAGGTCGATTCAGAATCCTGCCCTCTAAGGGACGTGGGAGTTGACCCATCTCGGCGGTTGTTGAGGTTTGGCGCCGGGTTATGTAGAACGTCCCCGCATGTTGCCGTAGAGAACCACCGCAGCCGCGGCCACACCCACCTGAAGGGCCAGTTTGATCCAATCGATGCCAGACGTATCCCCACCGCCCAACAGTTGATAGATGAAACCTCCGGCGATAGCACCGACCGCGCCGAGGACGATCGTCATGATCAGAGAGATACTCTGCTTCCCTGGCAGGATCAGTCGGGCGAGCGGACCGATGATGATGCCTGCGATCAGACCACCGATGATTGTTCCCATACGCCCTCATTGTGGATCGGAATCGAACGTTTGCGATTCTAGTGAGTTTCGTGTCCCTTTTTGTGATCGAACACATGTTCGATAGAGTGGGGCTAGTGCCCCCCAACGAGAGCACTTAGTGTCCCGATACGCCGAGCTCCACTGTCACACCAACTTCTCCTTTCTGGACGGGGCCTCACACCCAGAGGATCTTGTGGAGCGGGCCGTCGAACTTGGTTATGAGGCGCTCGCCGTAACCGATCATGACGGGTTCTATGGGGTCTCCCGATTCTGGCAGGCAGCCAAGGCCGCCGGGTTGCCCGCCATCTATGGAGTGGAAATCGGGTTGGAGGTCAACCCATCGGGCCACGCCGACCCGGTGACGAAGGCACAGGAATGGGACAAACAGCGTTATGCCCGGGTCAAGGGAGGCCAGGGCAGGCTGCGTCGGGGTAGGAGTGTTCGGGCACACGGGGTCAAACCCACCGATCTACCAAGGTCCGACCATCTTCTGTTGCTGGCAGGCTCGCCCGATGGCTACCGGACCCTCTCTCATCTGATTACCAAGGCACAGATGAGAGGGGAGAAGGACCACCCCATCTATTCATGGGACGACCTTGCGATCGCCGCCAACAACAACGATGTCCACGCCCTCACCGGCTGTCACTCGGGGGTCGTTCCCAGTGCGGCTGCTTCCGGTGATCTGGGCGCCACAATTCGGGAAGCGTCACGTCTCCATGAGATGTTCGGTCCCCGTCTCCATGTCGAGATGTGGCATCACGGGATGCCCGAGGACGATGCCCGCAACGATTTGCTTTGGGAGGTGGCTCAGAAACTGTCGTTGTCCACCGTGGCCACTAACCAGGCCCACTATCACGATCGGGCCGATGCCTATCTGTCTGAGGTGCTGGCTGCTATTGCCGGCCGGCGCACCCTTGCCCAAGCGGATGGTTTTCGTCCCGCCAGCGACGAACGCTATCTGAAGCACCCCGACGAGATGTCAATCCGCTTCACCCGATATCCGGGTGCAGTGGCTCGGAGTGCCGAGTTGGGGCGTCGTCTCGCTTTCGACCTCGGTTTGGTCGCACCTCAGCTGCCGGACTTCCCAATGCCCGGTCACTTCAGGGATGAGATGGACTACTTAGGTCATCTCACGTGGGAGGGCGCCCGGGACGTCTATCCGGGATCGGACGACGGCATCGATCCGGTAGCCCGGAGTCGGCTGCAACACGAGTTGGAGATAATCGAGAAACTTGGATTCCCTGGCTATTTCCTTGTTGTCAAGGATCTGGTCGACTTTGCCCGCGACCAGGACATCTACTGCCAGATCAGGGGGTCGGGCGCCGACTCCGCAGTGTGTCGTTGCATAGGACTGACCCGGGTCGACCCGATCCGGCTTCATCTTCCATTCGAACGGTTTCTCTCCGAGGAGCGGGGCAAACCCCCTGACATCGACGTCGACTTCGAGGCTGACCGTCGCGAGGAGGTCATTCAATACTGCTATCGCCGTTACGGAAGGGAGCGGGCGGCGATGGTTGCCAATGTCATCACCTATCGGGCCCGGTCGGTGCTCCGCGATGTGGCCAAGACGTTTGGGTTCACCCAGGCCCAGGTTGACGGTCTCTCCAAATACGTCGACACCCGCGACCCGGCCCAACTCAGGAGCATGGAAACCCCCTTGCCTGAGGGGATGACCGCCGAGATGATCTACGACATCTGTTGGCGGCTCGACGGCTACCCACGCCACCTTGGCATCCACTCCGGTGGGATGGTGATTGCTGACCGGCCGCTGTGGCAGGTGGTGCCGTTGGAGTGGGGTCGGATGGAAGGGCGCACTGTCATCCAATGGGACAAGGACGACTCGGCCGCGGTTGGGATCGTCAAGTTCGACCTGCTGGGACTTGGCATGCTCAACGCACTGCATCTTGCTGTCGACATGATCGAGGACACCCACGGCGTCGAGATTGATCTGGCCCGTATCCCCCAGGAGCCGGCGATTTATGAGTCGATCACCCGGGCCGACACAGTTGGGCTCTTCCAGATCGAGTCACGGGCGCAGATGGCGACCCTGCCCAAGATGAAACCGAAGACCTTTTACGACTTGGCTGTGGAGGTGGCTTTGATCAGGCCCGGGCCGATCCAGGGCCAGTCGGTTCACCCCTATCTGCGTCGCCGCAACGGGGAGGAGCCGATCCGCTATCCGCATCCATCTACCGAAACGATCTTGAAGAAGACCCTGGGTGTTCCAATTTTCCAGGAGCAACTGATGGAGCTGGCCCGAATCTGTGCCGGGTTCGACGGGTCACAGGCCGACAGACTCCGGCAGGCAATGACACACAAACGCTCTGAGCAGGCGATGGGCCGGCTCAAGGACGAGGTGTACATCGGGATGGCGGTCAAAGGGATTATCGACGCGGCAGCCGACGAGATCTGGGAGAAGCTTCAGGGCTTCGCCAGTTTCGGTTTTCCCGAGAGCCACTCGGTGAGCTTTGCCTACATCGTCTACATGTCGACCTGGCTCCGATTTCACTACCCGGCCGAATACCTGACGGGTTTGCTCAATGCACAGCCGATGGGTTTCTACAGTCCCAACTCCCTTGTCCAGGATGCTCAACGGCACGGTGTTGTGGTGCTGGCACCCGACGTGAATGTGTCGTGGCATGACTGCACGGTCGAGCCCATCGACGCCGATCCCGAGGACATCGTGACCTATCTCGGCCAGCAATGGCGTCGGGGGAGAGGCCACGTCGAAGATGCGATTCGGCCCGCGGTCGGGGTGAGAATGGGGTTGCGTTATGTCAGGAACCTGGGGGAGTCCGAGGTCACCCGTGTTGAAGCGGCGCGGATCCTGGGCGGTGAGTTTGTCTCACCGGAGGACCTGGCCTTTCGCACCGGTCTCGATGTGGACTCGTTGGAGGGCTTGGCGGCGGCGGGAGCCTTGGAGTCGATCGGTCTCGGGCGCCGGGAGGGTATGTGGGCGGCGGGCGCCCTCGCCGAGATCGACCCGGAGAGGTTGCCGCTTTCACCGGGTGTAGAGGCACCCAAGTTGCCGGGGATGAACGAACAGGAGTCCCACCGTGCCGACCTGTGGGCGACTGCGGTGTCAACCACCCATCCAATGAGCTTTGTCAGGGACCAACTCGTTGGGTGTTTGACGGCCGCCGAAGTTCTGGAGGTGCAGCACAACAAGGCCAGAATCAGTGTGGCCGGGGTGATCACCCACCGACAGAGACCGGGGACGGCCAAAGGTGTCTATTTCCTCAACCTCGAGGACGAGACCGG
>QIDW01000225.1 GCA_003230435.1 Acidimicrobiia bacterium
GGTTATCGATCTATAGGAGGAATGATGGCACTTCGCAACAAAGTATCCGACGGATGTTGTGGCGGCGGTGGCTGCTGCACCGGCTGAGCGGAACTAAGTGCTCCTCCAACGTTAAAACGATGGGGGGCGCTAAGGCTGGGGCGTTGCTCGAGAGAGCAGCGCCTCCGCTGCTCTCCCCTCGTCACAATCGCTCAAGATCGGGCAGAAGCGACACCAGGGGCCGGCTCTTTTCTCGAGTCTCGACCCGTCACTCCATGAGGTACGGATCTCGTTGGCCAACTGAGCCACTTCTTCGGCTACTCGCGCGATGTCGCCAGTAGACGGAACTGTCCGATAGCGCTCCCCCGTCTGCACCGACACAGCCTCAACGTATGCCGGCACCTCGGCATGATCCAACGCCCACATCAGTGCGTAGAACATGAGTTGATCTTCGGGCGCACCAAGCTCTCCGGTCTTCCAGTCGACAAGCCGGTGCCCACCGAGATCCTCCCGATAGACCGCGTCGACCGTGCCCACCAGCTGAACACCCTCGTCTGTCTCGTGCATCAGATCCACCTCTGATCCCTCAAACCCGTCGGTGGGGAGTTTGGTGAAACGGTCGTAAAGGCCGCGCACCTCTTCGATCACGCCTGCCAGCGCCGACGGTTTCATCTCGAGGCCGGTGAGTTTGTTGTTCAAGTTCGATCCACCTATTTCCTCGCGACAGGCCTGAACAAACTCATCTGAGGCGATCAAACCTCCGGTGAGATGACGACTGAAGATGCGATGGGCGAGGCTCCCCAGGAACGCCGGGCGAGTGTCGGGCCCATAGATCCCCTGAAGCCGCGCGTTCGCCGAATCCGGGCACTTTTTCCACGCCACGTACGTCGAAGCAGATAGACGTATCTCATCACCAGGAATCACATGTGGGATAACCACCAACATAGGCAACGAGGGTATACCCCTGCCTGGATATCCACGGTTCAGATATTGGCCTGGCCAGCGGTATCATGCCCGGTCCAGGGTTAGTGCTCTCCAACGGAGAGCACCTAGGCCGAATGGGTCGGCCTTTCACATGAACAAGCACCTTTCCTTCCGGATACATCCGTTACTGACTGCCGTGATCGTGGTAGCCGGGGTATTTGTGGTGTTGTTTGCGGCATACGGGCTGACCCGCAACGTCTCCCAGAACGAAGTGATGGGTCGCGTTGAGGTGGTTGGAACACCCATCGGTGGCCTAAGTCAGGAAGAAGCGGTCAGCGCGATCCTCGCCGTGGAGGATGAGTATCGGGCAAGGACGGCCGCCTTCACTATCGATGGCAAGGGGGTGCTGTTGAACCCTGCGGAGGCCGGCTTCGATGTCGACGAAGAGGCGGTCGTCGACGAGGCGATGCGTGTCGGACGAGAAGGCAACGCGGCCTATCAGTTCCTCTGGTGGCTTCGCAACTTGTTCACGACCACCGGGCTAGGTCTTAGCGGCTCCACGGAAACCGCCGCGATGAACCAGATATTCGACGATTGGGACTCGGAGGTCATCTCGATACCAGTCAGCCTCGGCGCCATAGAGATGACAGACGGCGTTCCCCAGCCCGTCTACCCGGAGACGGGCGTCGGCGTTGATCGGGAGGAGAGCACCGAGATCATCGAGATGAGCCTTCTTGCCGAGGCGCCAAAGGATGAGTCTCTGCCCACGGAGACGATTATCCCGAAACTGAGCGACTCGGACATCGATGATGCGTTGGCAGAAGCCAATCGTCTTCTTTCAGGCTCGATCCGCATGGTCCACCACGACAGCGATCTGGTGTTCACGCCCGCCCAGTTGGCCGAGGCCTACCGGTCAGAGACAGTCACATCGTCCCCTCCTCAGATTGTGCATTTGTTCGACCCAGAGACCATCAACGGTTTCCTGGAGCCGGTCAGGTCCGAATACGAGGCCCCGCCGGTCGACGCCCGATTCGCGATCTCGGGCGACTCGATCAGTATCGTCCCTGGCATCCGGGGGACCAGGATCGAGGAAGTCGAGACGGCGCAGAGGCTTCTTCAGGCTGGATTTACCAGTGGAAGAGTGGGACAACTTCCGCTGGTCGAAGACGCCGACCCCAACGTCACCACCGAGTCTCTCGAGAACCTGGGCATCAAACAACTCGTCTCATCCTTCACGACCTACTACTCGTGCTGCCAGGACAGGGTCAACAACATCCAGCTGATGGCGGACACCGTGGACATGGCCATCGTCCGATCCGGGTCGGAGTTCGACCTCAATGCATACGTCGGACAGAGGACGGAGGAGAAGGGATACCTGCCGGCGGGGACCATCATCGGCGGGCAACTCAAGGACACCGTCGGTGGTGGTGTCAGTCAGTTCGCCACGACCTTCTACAACGCAGTCTTCTGGGGTGGATACGAGGACATAACCCACCAGCCTCACTCGGTTTACTTCTCTCGTTATCCCGAAGGGATCGAGGCCACGATCAATTGGACAACACCCAACCTCATCTTTCGCAACAACACTGCCAAGGCGATCATGATCGACACCAAGTACACCGACACCTCGATCACTGTTCGCTTTTTTGGCGACAACGAGGGGCGGACCGTCAAGGGCGAGCAGAGTGGCGGTGATACCAAGATCTGGGTTCCCTCAAGAGGCGGTCCCGACGCGATTCACATAGAAGGAACCGTGTCAGGGCGGTTTGCCCAAACTGAACCGGGCCCGCCGAAGTACATCGGGAACCCGGCGTTTGACCTTGATCGGGTCGACCAGATCCAGAGAGAGCGTGACGGATGGAGCGTGAAGGTCACCCGCAGGAAACTGAGGGGAGGGACCGAGCTCATCGCCGAAGAAGAGTGGATTGTCAAGTACCGGCCTCAGTTCGCGGTCTTGGAGGTGCACCCCTGCAAGGTCCCCGGTCAGGAAGAGACTTGCCCGACAACCACTACCACGATCCCGTTGGAAACGACCAGCACCACAAGTTAGGCGCCTTCCAACGTGAGTGAGGTCGCATGTTTAGCGCCCGGACCGGGATCATTCCTCTTCGTCGTAGAACCTGAGGAACAAATGTGTTACGTCAGACACGGCGCCTGCCGAATCCTCATCCCAACCACCTGGCCGGCGAACGGTGACCGCGTTCTGGAGAACAAAAACGTGATCTATTCCCAGGTCGAGGGCAAACAGCCGATCGGCAAGCACCCCCGGAACACCTTTTCCCTCAGATTCGGGGGTGATCGTCTGACCATCCTGGCCGGTGAAACTTCTGTCGGTATCGACGATGAGGATCTCCCCCATCGCGACGGTATCTTTGATCTCTACGTTCTGACCCATTGACGGGATCGTAACTAGCGGTGCGGCACTAGTGGCTAACCGCCAAGCCCACCGGAGAGCTCGCCGATTCTGTGAACTTTGACCAGGTTCGTCGAGGCCTTGAGATGTGGTGGCACTCCAGCGACCATCACAACGGTCTCGTCGTGGACGCACACGCCCTCGGACCGGAGCATCGACGCCGCAAGGGCGATCTCATCATCGGTGTAGTCGCGACGCTCGAAGTGGTGGGGAATCACACCCCAATAGAGAGACATGCGTCTTCGAGTGACATGGTTGGGAGTGAAAGCGACGACACGCTGTTCGGGGCGGTACTTGGAGATCAAACGCGCTGTGTTCCCGGTCTCGGTGAATGCGACGATGGTGGAAGCCCCGACATTCCCGGCAATGTGGGTGGCGGCCTGTGCGACGGCCGAAGCGATGTTGTTCTCGTCTCCAACGAAGGACACTGGATGCTCGCCACGATCAGGGAGAGTCCCCTCCTCGACCGTTTGGCAGATCCGAGCCATTGCACTTACCACCTGGGTCGGGTAGGCACCGATGGCTGTCTCACCCGAGAGCATCACGGCGTCGGTGCCCTCCATGACGGCGTTGGCCACATCGGTAACCTCGGCCCGCGTCGGCCGGGGGTTTGTGATCATCGATTCGAGCATCTCGGTGGCTGTGACCGAGATGCTCCCGGCCGCATTCGCCCTTTCCAGGATGTCGGCCTGGATCAGAGGCAAACGCTCCAACGGCACCTGAACCCCCAGATCACCCCTGGCGACCATCACTCCAAAAGACGCTGCGAGGATCTCGTCGAGATTGTCCAAAGCCTGAGCCAGCTCGATCTTTGCGATCACCGGGACGTCCCCACAGAGTGACGCAACGATGTCGACATCTGCGGCCGTACGCACAAACGAAGCCGCCACGTAATCGACTCCCAATTCCTTGCCAAACGCCAGATCGACCTCATCCTTGTCGGTGATGCTCACTGCCGACAGACTGCTGTCGGGAAAAGCGACACCCTGGTGATCGGAGAGCGAACCGTCCTCGAGAACACGAGCGCGCAGCGCGCCGTCCCCTCTCCCTGTTACCTCCAGCGACACCATGCCGTCACCGAGGATCACCCGGTGTCCCGGAAGGACATCGTCCAGCAGATTTTCGTAGCCCACTTGAATAGTGTCAGCTCCCACTTCTCCGGGTGCTGGTGCCAGGGCTATCTCGGCATCCTTGTGAAGCTCGATTTCACCGCCAGGAAACGTCCCAACCCGCAGTTTCGGCCCCTGAATATCTTGCATGACCGCAACGCTCCGACCAGCGTCATCCGCGGTCGATCGAACCCATTCGAGCATCTGGCGATGGAAGGCGTGATCACCATGGGAAAAATTGAGGCGGGCCACATCCATCCCAGCGTCGATCAGATCCCGTATGCCCTGCTCGCTGGCGACCGAGGGCCCGAGGGTGGCGATGATCTTCGTCTGACGCTGCATATCAGCCTGACGCTAACCGGCCAGGGGCCAGTCCCCTTTGATCCCGGAGAAGGTGTTCTTGGTTAGGAGGAGAGCTTCTGCCGCAAAAGCTGATTGGCCAGCTTGGGGTCCGCCTTGCCCTGACTTGCCTTCATTACCTGGCCAACCAGAAAGCCGACGACTTTCTGCTCGCCGGCCGCATAACTGTCGACAGCCTCAGGATTGTCGGCGAGCACCACGGCAACGATCTTCTCCAAAGCCGAAGTGTCTGAGATCTGAACCAGATCACGTGCTTTCGCCACTGCCCGCGGTGAGCCCTCGCCAAGGAGAACCCCCTCGAGCACTTCCTTGGCGGCCGATGACGAGACGAGTCCTTCTCCCACGATTCTCACCAGTTCGGCAAGCTGGGGGCCGTCAAGAGAAAGCTTCGTCGGGTGGGTCTCGGTCCTTCGCAACCACGCCGTCACCTCTCCGGTCAGCCAGTTGGCGGCGCGGCGGCGATCCGCCCCCTCGGCTGTGGCCACTTCGTAGATGTCTCGAATCTCGGCAGGCGAGCCGGAAAGCACTCCGGCGAGGTCGGAGTCGAGGCCCTCGTTCGAATACCGGGCCTTTCGCTCTGCCGGCAACTCGGGAAGGCCGACCTTGACCTCATCGACCCAAGAGGCAGACATCGCCATTGGAGCCAGATCGGGCTCCGTGAAGTACCGATAATCGGAAGACCCTTCCTTGGTTCTCATCGAGTGGGTGACCCCGGCCTCCTCATCCCAGTGGCGGGTCTCCTGAGTCAGTTCGCCTCCCGCCTCGACAACTGAGATCTGTCGCTCGATCTCGTACTCGACAGCCCTTTCCAGCGAGCGGAACGAGTTCATGTTCTTGACCTCGACTTTGGTACCGAGGGTTTCGGCACCCTCTGGCCTGATCGACACGTTGGCGTCGAAACGAATGGAGCCTTCTTCGAGACGCGCATCAGAGACGCCCAACTCGGCGACTACTGCCCGCAGATCCTGCGCATACGCCCGTGCCTCGGCGGCGCTTCTTATGTCTGGCCGGGAGACGACCTCGACAAGCGGGACACCAGACCGGTTGAAGTCGAGCAGAGTCGATTCCGCGGTGTGGATCCGTCCGCCATCGCCGACGTGAGTCGATTTTCCCGTGTCCTCCTCCATGTGCGCGCGCTCGATGCCGATCCGCCTCGTCTCACCGTCGACCGTGACATCGAGGTAGCCGTCATGACATACCGGGATGTCGAACTGGGAAATCTGATAGCCCTTTGGAAGGTCTGCGTAGAAATAGTTCTTGCGGTGGAAAACCGAACGCTCCGACACCTCACAATTGAAAGCAAGGCCAATCGCCATGATCCACTCGATGGCCTTCCGATTTGGGACCGGGAGAGCCCCCGGCAAACCAAGACAGACCGGGCATATGTTGGTGTTGGGTCGCGCACCAAACTCCACGGCGCAGCCACAGAACATCTTCGACTTGGTGGAGAGTTCGACATGCACCTCGATCCCGACCACGGTCTCCCAGGTCATGAGGCCAACTCCTCGAGGATCGGTCGGTCGGCAAAACCCGCAAGACTCTCAACGGCGGCAGCCACCTGAAACATGACGGTCTCGCCGAGAGCTGGGGCCATCACCTGGAACCCGATAGGGAGGTTCTGGTGGTCGAGGCCAATCGGGATCGAGATCGCCGGATGGCCGGCAAGGTTGGATGGGATCGTGCAGATATCAGACAGGTACATCGCGAGCGGGTCGTCTACCCGGGCACCCGCCTCGAATGCGACCGTAGGGCTGGTCGGCGACACCAGGACGTCGACGATTCCGTAGGCACGGGCAAAGTCTTCCTGAATGGCGGACCGAACCTTCTGGGCCTGTCCATAAAAGGCGTCGTAGTAGCCGGCGGACAGCGCATATGTGCCGAGCAAAACCCGTCGGGTGACTTCAGGGCCGAATCCCTCGGCTCTGGTCCGCGCCATCAGCGACTCCGTCGTTGTCCCTTCACCCCGATGGCCGTACCGAACGCCATCGAAGCGGGCCAGGTTTGCCGATGCCTCGGCCGGCGCAATCAGGTAATACGCAGAGAGGGCGATGTCAAAGGTGGGTAGCGAAACCTCCACCACTGCGGCACCGGCATCGGACAACTTGTCGACCATGACCGAGACGGCGGATTCGACTGCCGGTTCGTATCCCTCACCAGCCAGCTCCCTGACCACCCCCACCTTCAGGCCGGAAACGCCACTGTTCAGAGCTGCCGAGAGGTTGGGATACTCACCCGCATACGACGTGGCGTCCATTGGGTCATGGCCCCAGATGGCCTCGAGCGTGAACGCGGCGTCCTCGACGCTTCTCGAGAGAGGGCCTATTTGGTCGAGCGATGAAGCAAAAGCGATCAGCCCGTACCGACTCACCGTCCCATATGTCGGCTTCAGCCCAACCACGCCCGTAAGCGATGCGGGCTGACGAATGGATCCTCCCGTATCGGATCCAAGCGCGGCAAAGGCAGAGCCGACGGCCACGGCGGCTGCAGACCCCCCTGATGACCCTCCGGGGATACGGCTGATGTCCCAAGGGTTGTAGGAGGCCCCATAGGCCGAATTCTCCGTCGACGAACCCATCGCGAATTCGTCGAGGTTGGTCTTTCCGACAATTACTGCACCGGCTTCTTTCAGCTTCCGGGTAACCGTGGCGTCATAGGGAGGGATGTAGCCGGCGAGGATCTGAGACGAAGCAGTTGTCTCGACACCCCTGGTGCACATGTTGTCCTTGAGCGCCACCGGAATACCATGCAGTGGTCCGCGATCGAGCCCGTCCTCAAGTTCAGCATCGGCCTGACGGGCCGCCCCTCTTGCCCTTTCCCTATCGATGGTCAAGTAGGCGTGAAGCTGCGCCTCCGTCCGGGAGGCCCGATCCAGGGTTGCCTCGAGAAGGTCAGACGAGGACACCTCACCGGCGCGCAACCGCCCGCCGGCTTCCGCAATGGTCATCTCGTGGAGAGTCACTCTGCCTCCATTGCTGGAGGCACAACGAAGTAGCCGTTCTCCGTTTCGGGAGCCTGGGAGAGAACCTCATCTCGATCGAGCGATGGTCTGCGCTCGTCTTGGCGGAATGCATTGACAATACCAAGCGGGTGGGCTGACTCCTCGCGGGGACCACCCTCGAGTGACTGCACTTGAGCCGCGTGGTCGAGGATCACGCCGAGCTGGGCCTTGTAGCCCTCGAGTTCTTCAGCAGTCAGGTCGAGGCGAGCAAGGCGCGCCACATGGGCAATATCAATATCGATCGGCATGGCCGCCGGAGTGTAAGCCAGCCCCACCTGTGTCGAAATCTGATAGATCCCCTGTAAGCGTGTGCACAGACCGGGGGCGGTCCCCACGCCCACCCTGTGCACACGCTTACAGTGCCGTCGTGGCCAACCCGAGTCCCCTACGTGGCACTGCCCTTGCTCTTGGAACGATGGGGGCGATCGCCGCGGTAGTCGGGATGCTGATCGTCTTCACCGGGACCGACGATCTCAACTCGCCGACTGCGGGTGTGCTGATCCGCGTGGGCGCGATCCTCCTCGCTGTTTCACTCGTCCTGCCGGCGGTGAAGAAACCGTCAGCCACAATGACGGTTGTCGTCGGCTTCGGTCTTCTGGTCATCCTCGTGCGACCCGGATTGATTTGGGCCGGCCTGATCGCGTGGGTCTTGTGGCTGGCTCTCGGTCGTCAGCGGAGCACGGACGACAATGCCTCGTAGGCCCAGTCGAGGTCACTGAGCCGAACCGACTCCCCCGGCTTGTGTGCCAGGGCTGTCTCCCCCGGTCCAAAGTTGACCGCGGGGACCCCACGTTGTGCCAGTTGAGCCACGTCCGTCCAGCCCTGCTTGTGCGAGATCGATGCGTTTGCAGCTTTGGCGAGGTCAGCAAAGAACGGATGGCTGATGTCAGGATAGGCAGCAGGCGCCGAGTCGAACACCTCGAACCCGTCCGCGGAGTCGCAGAGATCCCGAAGCCGGGTTATAGCCTCTTCGAGAGACCGGTCTGGCGAAAATCGGTAGTTGACATTCATCTCGAATCGCGAAGGAATGATGTTGTTTGCTACCCCACCTGAAGCCCTGGTCACCGAGATCACCTCCTTGAACTCGAGACCCTCGATCGGGTGGATTTCGGGCCGAAGCCCGTCCATCATTGTCAGAAATGTCCCAGCCCTGGTGACAGCATTGGTGCCAAGCCAGGGGCGGGCCGAGTGTGCAGCTTCTCCTTCGAACCAGACGGCGGCGTTGACCGACCCCTGACAACCGGCGTGTAACTCCAGGTTGGTTGGCTCCATCACAATTCCAACTTCGGCGTTCTCCAGTGCAGGAAACGCGTCGAGCACAGCACCAAGCTGGTTGCCTTTGATCGGTCCCTCCTCACCGGCATAGAACACCCCTACCACGTTGGCCGTGCCGAGATCCTCGAGAAGGTGGATCATTACAGCCAGCCCTGACTTCATATCTGTCGCACCGAGTCCGTAGAGCCGGTCGGCTTCGATCCGTGCTCCGACATGGCCCTGAAGAGGCACCGTGTCGGTGTGTCCCGCGAGAACGACCTTTCCCGTCGCGGGCTCACCCACGACCAGCGAGTCTTCGACTCTGGTCTGTGGCTGACCGCCGAAACGCTGGGCAATGGCGTTTCGGATGGTGGCCTCGATGCCGGTCTCCGACGGTATGTCAACCAGCCAGGCCAGAGTCTCGGTGAGGTTTGACATCGAAGGCAACGTAACAGCTGAGCACTACCCTCTCGCTCACGTTGGAAAGCACTTAGTGACAGACGCAGCCAGAGCCGTTGGAATCGCCACATACTCGGGTGAGAAGATCCTGGATGTCTGGTTTCCCGACCCCCTGTCGACAAACCACGCTGCGGTGGCGGGCCTCGAGGGATCAGATGCTGAGCGACGGATCGAGCGTCGCGTCGTGGAAACAGTTGTGGACGACCTCTCCACCTCACCGATAGGGCCGGCGGACGCATACCTGCGTCTTCATCTTCTTTCACACCGTGTTTTCAAGCCACACGAGATCAATGTCGATGGGATCTTTGCTGCGCTCAACAACGTCGTTTGGACCAGTGAAGGGCCATGTGACGTCGACGGGTTCACCGCGACACGGGCAAGGCTGATCGCCAGCGGAAGGAGGCCCGCAGTGACCTCGGTGGACAAGTTTCCGCGGATGACCGACTACGTCATCCCGTCAGGCGTCCGAGTGGCCGACGCCGACCGGGTCCGTCTCGGCGCCTACCTAGGTGAAGGTACGACCATCATGCACGAGGGTTTCGTCAACTTCAACGCCGGAACTCTTGGAACATCAATGGTGGAGGGCCGTATCAGCTCAGGCGTCGTCGTGGGGCATGGCACCGACGTGGGAGGCAGCGCGTCGATCATGGGCACGCTCTCCGGGGGCGGGAGCGAAGTCATCTCCATCGGCGAGAACTGCTTGCTCGGGGCGAATTCGGGGATCGGCATCTCGCTTGGAAACGACTGTGTGGTCGAGGCCGGTCTCTATGTCACGGCTGGAACTGTCATAACGCTTCCGGGCGGCGAGACAGCCAAGGGCCGTGAGTTGTCGGGCATCGACAACATGGGATTCCGAAGGAACTCGGTGACGGGAACTGTTGAGGCCATTCCTCGGTCGGGTTCCTGGGGCGGTCTCAACGACGCACTCCACCGGAACTAGGGGACCTCCTCTAACTGGACAAGGCCGGGCCACCGCTACGGTGCCCAGGAATGCCCTATCGTCTGATCTACATCGGTCTTGGTCTGATCGGAATCGCTGCAATCGCACTCGGAATCGCCTTCTCGACGGAAGGTGCTGCGATCGATCTCCCCGAACCGCTGGAATCTGTGTCACCCGAACCCGGTGACCTGGTGCCACCCCAGACCACCCTCGAGATCGACCTCGAATTCGGCTACGACGCTGAGATCTACGTTGATGGCTGGCCGATCCCCGATGCGACTTTCGTTGTTGGCACCGGTGTCTACCGATGGGCTCCGAGTGCATCCAGCGCGACGATCCAAGAGTGGACACCGGGTGAACACACCGTGCGGATCGTGTGGGACACCTATTCCGGGTTGCCCGATCCTGGCTCGTTCGAGTGGTCCTTCCGGATCGGCTAGCAGCGACTCCTCAGGCCAGAGACGACAGGCCCCTCTTAAGCAATTCTCTGAACCCTTCGCTGTCGATTATGGGAACACCGAGTTCTTCGGCTTTCCGTGATTTGGAGACACCCGGGGACTCTCCCACGACCAGGGCTGTGGTCCGCCCCGACACGGAACCGGTCGCTTTCCCACCCCGTGCCTCGATGGCCAACTTGGCTTCCTCTCTTGTGAAACCCTCGACCGTTCCCGACACGACGAAAACACCACCGGTGAGTAGGCCAGAGGCGACATCAACTTCGACCTCATCCACCAGACGCACGCCGGCAGCGCCTAGTTTCTCGACAAGGTGGCGATTGACAGGATCTGTAGACCAGGCACGCACCTCCTCAGCAATCACCGGACCGATGCCTTCGGTTTGTGCGATCTCTTCCTCTGTCGCGTCCATCAATGCGGGGAGCCCACCGAAGGCTCGCATCAGCATCCTCGCCACCGTTCCGCCAACATGTCTGATCCCAAGCGCAGTCAGTAGCCGCGCCGCCGGACGGTCCTTGGCGGCGTTTATCGCAGCTTTGAGGTTGTCGACCGATATATCCCCCCAGCCCTCGTGCTCGAGGAGCCGGTCGATGTCGAAGCTGAATATGTCGGCCGGGTCGGAGATCAGACTCTCACTGAGCAGTAGGTCAATCGTTCGATACCCCATGTGCTCGATGTCCATTCCGCCCCTGCTGGAGAAATGGAACAACCATTCTCGGACCCGGGACGAGCACTCGAACCCACCGGTGCACCGAGCCACCGCCTCACCCTCCAAACGCACGATCGGGTTGGCGCAGAACGGGCACTTCTTGGGCATGACCCACTTCTTCTCTTTGCCCGTGCGAGCCGAGACGACCGGACCGACCACCTCAGGGATCACGTCGCCGGCACGGCGAACGATCACCTGGTCGCCGATTCGCACGTCTTTGATGCCAACCTGGTCCTGGTTGTGCAACGTCGCCATACTCACGGTTGCTCCGCCCACAAACACCGGCTCGAGAACCGCAAACGGGGTGGCTGCCCCGGTACGACCGATATTGATCCAGATGTCCTTGAGGGTCGTCACCTGTTCCTCGGGTGGGAACTTGTAGGCGATCGCCCATCTCGGAGCTTTCGCCGTGAAACCGAGTCTGGCTTGATCGACTAGCGAGTTGGCCTTGATGACGACGCCATCCGTCTGATAGGGCATGTCGTGACGGTCCCGCTCGGCTTTCTCTACGTATTCGAACACTTCGTCGATGGTGCCCATCGACAGACTCCCCGGGTTGGTGCGGAAGCCGAGTGACTGCATGTAGTCGAGTGTCTCCCAATGGGTCTCGAATTCCGGGCCGCTCTCAACAAAACCCAACTGGTAGACCCAGACATCGAGGTTTCGCCTGGCGGTGGCTGCTGGGTCTTTTTGTCTCACCGAGCCGGCCGCGGCGTTCCTGGCGTTGGCGAATATCGGCTTGCCCTCCTCGACCTGCGCCCGGTTCAGCTCGTCGAAGGCCTCATAGGGCATGTAGACCTCGCCGCGCACCTCCAGGACGGCAGGATGATCATCCCCACGAAGACGCAACGGGATCGACTGAATGGTCCTCAGATTGGCCGTGATGTCTTCTCCAGTCGTGCCATCCCCGCGGGTGGCGCCCGTAGCGAGAAAACCGTCCCGATAGGTCAACACAACGGCCAGACCGTCGATCTTGAGTTCGCAGACATATGAAACGGGCGGCCTGCCAAGCTGGCGTTCCATCCGCTGCTCCCAGCCGTCGAGATCCTCCCGTGACTCGGCGTTGTCGAGCGAGAAGAGTGGTCGAAGGTGCTGGACAGATCGAAACAGATCGCCTATCGGTGCACCCACACGCTGGGTCGGGCTATCGGGGGTCACGAGCTCGGGGTTGGAATCCTCGAGATCCTGAAGCTCTTTGACCAGTGAGTCGTACTCCGCATCGGAGACGATGGGGTCGTCCAGGATGTAATAACGATGAGCGTGTTCCCTGATCAGGGTGCGTAGCTCTTCTATGCGCGCGCTGGCCGTCGACATCGTCCCGCCGACGTTACTGAAGCCTCGTCACAGGTTCGTGCTGGTGATCAGCGCCCCGCCAAGCACCCTCTCACCGTTATAAAAGGCAACAGTCTGACCGGGGGCTATCGCCTCCTGAGGCTCCTCGAACATCAAGGATGTGCCCACGAGTGAGGCCACGACAGGATCACCATGAGCACGATATTGCACCATCACGTCACCGGTCCCGCCGACACCGTCGGTCCAGGTGACTTGGGAGAGCTCCACACCGGAGATGAGAAGATCATCACGGTTCCCCAGAACCACTGTCGAAGACTCCGGATCGATCCGAACCACGAACCGCGGCGACGCCGAGGCCACGTCGTTGTCCGACAGTGAAACCAACGATTCCGCTGTGTCGGCCCATCTCGTTGCCGGCGGTGTCGACGAGCGGCCCAGAAGTGAATACCTCGGGCGCTATCTCCTCGAGAAACACCCTGTAATCACCGTCTCCAACAAAACAGATGTCCATGGACTCCGGCTTGTAGGCGCTGCGCATTCCCATGCCCGCCGCGATTCGGCGGACATTCCTCTTGGTGAGCTCACCGACAGGAAAACGAGTCCGGGAGAGCTCAATCTGGGTCAGCATCGATAGGACATAAGACTGATCTTTCGCTTGGTCGGTGCCGCGCAAAAGATGCCAAACACCGTCCGTCTCCCTGGTTCGAGCGTGGTGTCCCGTCACCAGAACGTCGCAATCGAAGTCGTCGAGCCGATTGAGAAGTCGGTCGAATTTCACTGTTCGGTTGCACTCGATACAAGGGTTCGGTGTTAGACCCGACGCGTAGTCATGGACAAAACGGTCGACGACTCCATCCCTGAAATCATCGACGTGATCGAGCACGTAATACGGAATCTTCAGTTCGGCCGCGACACGACGAGCATCTTCCGCGTCCGAGACCGTGCAGCACCCGGCGGTGGGGGCTTCCCCACCGGGACCGGACCAGAGTTTCAGTGTCACCCCGATCACGTCGTGGCCTTCGTCCTTCATGAGGGCTGCAGCCACCGACGAGTCCACTCCACCAGACATGGCCACCAGAACCTTCATCGAAGCTTCCCCACTAGCTCCACGACGATGTGGGCCGCCTCGGTGGCCTCATCCATCGTCGACGTCCATCCAAATGAGAAACGAACACTTTCTCGTGCCTGGTCGGGGGTCAAACCCATTGCCTCGAGGACGTGTGACACGGTCGCCGCTCCCGACTGGCATGCCGACCCGGCGGAGGCTGCCACACCGCGCTGATCGAGCCTCATGAGCAGAGTCTCATTCCTGACGCCGGGGATCCTTATGTTGAGATGATGCGAAGATCGCCCGACATGGGGCGTGTTGAGGCTTGCGCCGTCGATTCCGTCGAGGATCCTCTTCTCGAAGTCGTCCCGGATCTGGCCGATCTGTAACCGGAACCTTTCGCGACCCGCCACGGTCAATTCCATCGCCCGGGCCATACCCACCACACCAGCGACATCGTGGGTGCCGGATCTGCGCCCGAGTTCCTGACCTCCACCGTGGAGAACGGGCTCGAGCACGGTTCCCTCACGAACGTAGAGAAGGCCGGTGCCCTTGGGCCCCCCAAACTTGTGGGCTGTGATCGTCATCATGTCGACGTTGAGTGCACTGACGTCGATCTCCTCGGATGCGAACCCCTGAACCGCATCGGTGTGGACGTATACATCGGGATCCGATTGTTTGATGGCCTCCGCGATGGCCCCAACATCTTGGATCAACCCGGTCTCGTTGTTGACCAGCATCACCGAGACCACGGCTGTGTTGGGGGCAACAGCACCAACTATTGCGTCGGAGTCAACGAATCCCTCGCCGTCAACTTCCACGATGACCGTCGGGTCACCGAACCGACGGAGAAGGTCGACAGTCTCGAGAATCGCCTCGTGCTCCGTGGCCGCAGCGATCACGCCTGAACGGTCCCTAGGGCTCCAGGCCGCCCCCTTGAGAGCGAGGTTGTCCGACTCGGTGCCACCCGATGTGAAGACAATCTCCATCGGTCTCGCACCCAGCATCTCCGCGATGTGCTCCCGAGCCTCTTCGAGGGCGTTCTTGGCCTGACGCGAGACCTCATGCACACCCGAAGAGTTGCCGAAGACGTTGGACGCATATGGCGTCATGGACTCCCAGACTTCGGGACGCATCGGCGTCGTGGCTGCGTGATCGAGATAGATCATTTGAGCCTTTCATTGTCGCACGATGCGCCGTCAGAGCGAGTCCGGAATCTGCTCGAACAAGGGATGACCGCCGGCTCAGCTACCTTTGAAGTGAGCCTCGCGCTTTTCGATGAAGGCGTTGACACCTTCGACAGCATCATCGGTTGCGAACGAAATTTCGAAGGCCGTCTGCTCGACCGCCAATGCCTCTTCAAGGGGCAAGCTGCGGCCATCGGCCAACGCTCGTTTGGCGGCGGCCAACGCAACGGTCGGCCCGGTTGCCCAATCAGCGGCATCAGAAAGGGCCAGGTCAAGCAACTCGTCCGATAGCGCCACCTTGTCCGCGTAGCCGATGGCCAATCCCTCCTCGGCCCCCACCTGACGACCCGTGAAGATGAGTTCCTTGGCCTTCTGAAACCCGATGACGCGTTGCAATCGTTGGGTCCCACCTGCACCGGGGATGATGCCGAGCAGGATCTCGGGTTGACCGATCTTGGCGTCGTCGGCCATGTACCTGAAGTCGCATCCCAGCGACAACTCACAACCTCCGCCTAACGCGAATCCGTGGACGGCTGCGATCGTCGGTTTTGCCAGGGTCTCGAGAATCCGAATGGCTTCCAGGAGCGTCGACGCCGTCCTCTCCTCGCCACCCGACTCGAGAGTCTTCATGAAACCCTTGATGTCGGCGCCGGCGGCAAAATGGGGTTGACCCGTGACAACCACCGCGCGAATTGAAGCGTCTTCACACTGTTGAAAGGCCCTCTTAAGTTCCTGACCCATTTCGTCTGAGAGGGCGTTGACGGGTGGACGATCGAGCCGGACGAGGGCGACCGCGCCATCCACGGTTACGTCTACATATTCCATGGCCGCGACCTTAGACATGAGGTGCCAGCAGGTGCGACCGGCTGCGGCTACGGTTCGACGCCGTGAAATGGCGTGCCCTCATCGTGCTCAGCGCGGCCCAATTCCTGATGGTTCTCGATCAGGCCGTGATGAACGTTTCGATCAGTCAACTGGTCGAGGACTTCGAGACCACGGTGACTGTTATCCAAGGCGTGATCACCTTCTACGCGCTGACAATGGCAGCCCTGATGATCACGGGTGGCAAGCTCGGTGATCGTTGGGGCCGCAGACGGGCCTTCTCGATTGGTCTTCTGATCTATGCCGCGGGCTCGGCGTTGACAGCGGCATCGTGGAATATCCCGTCGCTCCTGGTGGGCTGGTCGATTTTCGAAGGGATAGGTGCCGCTCTGGTATTACCGGCCCTGGTGGCGCTCATTGCAGGCAGCTACACGGGCACCGACAGAGCGATTGCCTACGGTGTGATCGGAGGGGTCGCCGGAGCCGGCATCGCAGTGGGGCCCATCCTGGGCGGTTGGGTAACTACCAACTTCACCTGGCGATATGTCTTTGTGGGCGAGGTCATCCTGGCTGTGCTCATCGTCGTCGCTGTTGGGTGGATTGCGGAGAGTGCCCGCCCCAAGCACGTTCCGAAGATCGATTGGGTCGGCTCCGGGCTTTCGGCTCTTGGACTCAGCCTTTTCGTATACGGAATCCTCCAGGCAAGTGAATGGGGCTGGATCGCCAACGCCAACTCACCCATCACACCCCTTGGGTTGTCCCTCACGCCATTCGTCGTCGCAGCGGGGCTGCTCGTTCTCGTTTCGTTCACCCGGTGGACCGAAAGACGGGTGCGTTTGGGTCTCGATCCGCTGATTCACATGAAGTTGTTCGAGATCAGACCACTCAAGTCCGGTCTCGAGATGTTTCTTGCGCAGAACCTCATCCTCATGGGCGTCTTCTTCTCGATACCGCTTTACCTCCAAGTCGTGCAAGGACTCGATGCACTGGATACCGGGCTTCGGATGCTTCCGATTTCGGTGACGATGTTCATCATGTCCTTCGTCGGCGCTCGGATGAGCCAAAGCTCGACACCACGACGGATTGTGCGCATGGGATTGTGGATTCTGCTCATTTCTATCGTGATCCTGACCGGAACAATCGAGCCTGAGCTCGAGGGTGGGGCCTTCACCCTGGCCATGGCATTGCTTGGTGTTGGGATGGGACTTCTCGCATCACAACTCGGGAACGTGATCCAATCCGCTGTTGGCCCGACGGACCGGAGCGAAGCAGGCGGACTCCAGTACACCTCTCAGCAACTCGGATCTGCGATGGGGACGTGATCAGCGCTCTGGGTGCGGTATTTATCAACCAAGTATCCAATGATCCAAGGATCTCCGACGAAGTGAGTAGCGAGATCAGTGTCGCCTTGCACGGCTCCATCCAATTCGTGAACAGCGACGTGCTGTCGGCTGCCCTCGCTGAAACCTCGCTGGAGCCCACCGAGGCTGACGCAATCGTTGATGCCTACCGGGAGGGTCAGCTGACCGCCCTACGTATGGGTCTGTTGGTTGTGGTCGCCATTGTGGTTGGCGCGCTGTTCCTTGCACGAAAGATCCCGGACATGTCATTTGAGGAGATGGCAGCGGAACACGACCACGAGCCGGCGCCTACCTAGAGGAAACGAAGAGCCGACCAACAGGGGTACACTGCAAACAACGGGGTTGATCCAGAGTGGAGAATATCCATCGCGCTGAGAGGAAGGGCTTACCCCGCGTTTTCGTGGGGCCCGGGTTCGGTTCCTCTCCCCTCCCCCACCCACCGGCCCGGGTCCCGCGACCTTTTTCGGAAAACCCGCAGCAACTCTGCGGGTTTTCTCGTGCCCGGGGTGGGTTTCGAACCCACACGAGCCGTGTTCGGCTCAAGGGGGTTTAAGCCCCTCGCGTCTACCGTTCCGCCACCCGGGCGATGTAGGTCAGGTTTGTATCAGGGTAAAGCCAGTAGGTAGCCGGCCGCACCGTCGAGTGTGTCACGTTCGGAAATCACGACCTCTGGCATATCCAGCGCATCCATCACGCTGCCGGCGAGAACGGTGCCCGCCAGGATCACCGGCGCCCGCTTCGGATCGAGGCTGGGTATGGCGGCTGTCTCGTCCGTCGACATCGGGGTAAGCATTGAAGTCACCTGGCTCAATCGGTTGCGGCTGAGGGCCTGTCATATTCAGGTAGCTCCTGGGCGATCGCCGCGATACTCGTCCACGTGCCGGCCACGCCGACGAGGGTGCCTACGGCTCCTACCTCCACCTCTCTGAACATTTCGTCGACCAGACTCCTGGCCCTATCGATCTCGCCAGGCGACGCTGGTCGTTTGGGCAGGATCCTTTCCGTGAGCCGTACGGATCCGATATCAAAAGAAACCTCGTCGGCGGCCGACACGAATTCAGAGCTCCCGCCGCCAATGTCCGAAACTACCACCGGTGGTGCCAGTTCTTGATTCGCGGTGGCGCCCCGATAGGCAAACCTTGCTTCTTCGTGACCGCTGATAAGGGTGGGCCTCATGCCAAGAACCTTCTCGGCCTGATCGAAGAACGCCTCCCTGTTGCTGGCATCGCGAGAGGCCGATGTGGCCATCGCCATTCGTCTCTCGACTTCCATTTCCTCCATCAGGTCGCCGAAACGACGAAACACCGCCAGCGTTCGTCCGATTGCCTCTTCGGAGAGGCTGCCTGACGCATCAACACCTTGTCCAAGCCCGGTCACCTGAACCCACTTCCCGAACTCGGTGATCCCGTCAGTGACTAGGAGTCGCATCGAGTTGGTGCCGATGTCGACGACGCCCACCCTCATGGGCGACTTGTCCAGTTCGGGTTCGTCTCTCCACCAACAACACACTCCTCGGAGCAGTCCAAAGGCTCAATCCACTCTTGGACCAGCCGGCCAACCGGGTTGTCGCCACCCCCCCGAGTGTGGGCGTAGTGGGCGTGCAGACACTTGATACCAACCGAGGACCCTCCCACCCCACCTGACGGAGTCGGGTGGGCACCAACAGCCAGCAAGACATCCCGCTCCGTCTCATACGAACGGTGGGCAGCCTCCAGATCCTCTCGAAACTGCGGATCGGTTTCGGACTTGGTCTCCATACGTCTCACACCGCCGGAACTCTCCAGACGGGCGATGCGAGCCGTAGCCAGAGGGCAAGTCAACCAGTAGAGCGTCGGAAACGGTGTCCCATCGTCAAGCAGGGGTGGGACGCGAACCACGACCGGCAGCCCGAGATGACATCGTGAGACGACTTCCGAATCGGCACGCTGCGGACGTCCTATCTGCGCTTCGATGACCGCTCGGTCATCTATGTCGGTCATGTCTAGCTGTGTGTCGCACAACTAGGAATCTAAGTCGGCGCCCGTTACAAAGTCCCAGAGAGCGTCGACCCAGGTTCGCTCCTCGGGGATCACGAGGTTGTCTGTCTGCGGTTGGGGGCGTGTCTCCTCCGAGGGCGGATCGAGGACGATGTACGCCGTTTCACCTGGTCGGACATAACCAAGCTTCTCCCGCGCCAGCTTCTCGACTTCCTGATCCGTCTGAAGCGCGGCAACGTCTGCAGCAAGCACCTCGTTGTCTTCCTCGAGGGCAGCAAGCTGGGCTCTTGCGGAGTTCACCTGACGCTGAGAGTCGAGGATCTGGCGATACGGGACCACCTGGGTCAAGAAAGCTGCACCCATCACGAGGAAGAGGAGTGTTGCCAGCACCGCGCCGGGACGCCGAAACACAGTCATCGTCCTCTCCTGAAAGTGTCCCAACCAGCGAAACGGGCCTCGCTGCCCATCGTTTCCTCGATCCTCAACAGCTGGTTGTACTTGGCGGTCCGTTCCCCGCGCGCGGGAGCACCCGCCTTGATCTGCCCGGCATTGGTGGCCACAACCAGGTGTGAGATGAAGGTGTCCTCGGTCTCGCCGCTGCGATGGCTGACCATCTGACCGAAACTGGCCCTTTCAGCCAACTGCATCGTGTGGAGTGTCTCGGAGACCGACCCGATTTGATTGACCTTGATCAGTATGGCGTTGGCAGCGCCTTCGGCGATGCCACGACGAAGAAACTCCTCGTTGGTGACGAAGAGGTCGTCACCAACGATCTGGACCCGACGACCCAGACGCTCAGTCAGAGCCTTCCATCCGTCCCAATCGTCTTCAGACATCCCGTCTTCGATTGAGACGAGGGGATACTTGTCGACAAGACCGGTCAGATAGTCGACCATCTCACCCGAACTGAGCTCTCGGCCCTCGAGGCCGTACCGGCCCTCCCGATAGATCTCGGTCGCGGCGACATCGAGTGCGAGGGCAATCTCCTCGCCAACTTTGTATCCGGCGGAATCAATCGCCTCCACCAGCAGGTCGAGGGCGGCTTCACTTGTCGCCAGGTCGGGTGCGAAGCCTCCCTCATCGCCGACATTGGTAGTGAGGCCGAGACCTGCGATCACGCTCTTGAGGGCGTGATAGACCTCGACACCGGCCCGAAGGGCCTCGGAGAACGAGGGAAGACCGGCAGGGACGAGCATGAACTCCTGAATGTCGACCGAGTTGGCGGCATGAGCGCCCCCGTTCAGAACGTTGAGACACGGCACCGGGAGCAACCGCGCAGAGGGGCCACCCAGATAGCGAAACAGGGGAAGACCCACGCTGGCCGCGGCGGCTCGAGCGACGGCGAGCGACACAGCAAGAATGGCGTTGGCGCCGAGGCTGGCCTTGTTGGGTGTCCCGTCGAGATCTGCCATCAGGAGGTCGAGCTCCTCCTGACGAGTGACGTCTCTGCCTGCCAACGCAGGGGCAATCGTGTCGTTGACGTGACCTACGGCACTCTCGACAGCCTTGCCCATCCACCGGTCACCGCCGTCACGCAACTCGACGGCCTCCAGCGTGCCGGTCGAAGCTCCGGACGGTACGAGAGCGCGACCAAACCCACCTGATGAAAAGACCTCGGCCTCGACTGTGGGGTTTCCCCGAGAGTCGAGCACCTGGCGGGCGTGAATTCGCTCGATTGTGGTGTTTGTCATAGACGCTGGCAGACCGCTCGCGGCGCCAAACTACCACCGCTCCGGTTCTGTACCTCGCCTATGCGTGTTTGGCTTGCTCCCACCTGACGTTCAAAGCGTCGAGGTCGAGACCGTCAAGTGTTCCCTTCGCCTCCATACGGCGAAAACGCTCCTCAAAACGATCGGTTGCCCCCCGAAGGGCCACTTCCGCGTCCAGGTCGAGATGCCGGGCCAGATTGACCACCGAGAACAGCACATCTCCAAGCTCTGCCTCGATATCACCGTCGCCCGACATGGCGGCCCTCAGTTCGCCAAACTCCTCATTGATCTTCGGCAGTACTGCAGCGGCCTCGTCCCAGTCGAAACCAACCTTGGCGACCCTATTCTGGATCTTTGCCGCCCGATGCAACCCTGGCATTCCCGGCGGAACCCCGTCGAGCGCCGACTCGTCACCGGTCTCTCCCCTCTCCTCCGTCTTGATGCGATCCCAATTGGCTTTGACCTCTGCGGCAGATGACACCTCGATGTCGCCAAAGACATGAGGATGTCGTCGCACCAGTTTCTGACGCATCCCCTCGGCCACGTCATCGATGTCGAACACGCCGTTCTCGCGGGCGATGACGGAGTGGAAGAGCACCTGAAGAAGCACGTCTCCAAGCTCGTCCTCGACCTCTGCGTAGGCCATCAATTCAGGATCAATTTCGTCGAGACGCTGGATCGCGTCGATGAGCTCGTAGGACTCCTCGACCAGGTTCTTGATCAGACTGCGATGAGTCTGGTCTTTGTCCCAAGGGCACTCGGTGCGGAGTCGTCTCATGGTGCGCACCGCACCGACAAGTCCTGCCGGTTCCGCGTCGATGTACAGCGATGTCCGAAACCCGGCCAGAGACGAGTCCACGTTTTCAGGCAAGGACTCAGTGACCACGGCATCCGAAGCACCCAGACCCACCAGCACCGTCACCATCGTCTCCTCGAGAGTCACACGGTCCACAGAGGCGCAAACATCCGCAAGGATCTCGGGTCGATCGAGATGGCCGATGATCGTCGGTTTGTCCAAGACCAGAGGATCTGCCAAGTCGTGGCCATTGAGGATTTGAAGACCTCGCTCGAGTGGGTCGCAACCGACTTCTGCGAGGATCGCATCGACAAAGGACTCGCCGGGGATCACTTCGAGATCAAGGTCTCTGTCGAGGAGCTTGCGGACTGCGAACTCGCCCACCAACGGGCTCCCGGGTACGGCGTACACGACGTCACCCGACTTCGAGGCTTCGATCACCCTGTTGGCGATGGCCTCATAAACGTCGTCGAAGGTGTCTCCCGACTGATAGAGATCATCGCAGAAGAGGACATCTCTCAGATCGGCCAGTTGGCGTGCTGACGGATGGTGTTCGCTGCGGACTACCACCGTCAACGTCGGATCGAGAAGAAGTGACTTCACCGCCTCCGGGACCCGGTCGAAATCGCCGGGGCCGAGACCGATGATCGTGATCATTCGGTGGGGGCGATCACTCCGGGCTGCGGCGTCGTCTGCCAGATCCCATACTCCTCAACAACTGTCACATCCGCAGATGTCATCTGCACGAGGAACCAGGTCTCGAGCTCGGCAGCCACGGCTGTCGCCTCCAGCGTGTCGGCGATCTCGTCTTCGGTGGGAAGATCACCTTCTGCCGGCTCGACCCGGTCGGTCACCAGCATCACGTGAAAACCGAACTGAGTCCCGACGAGGGTCTCGTAAACGTCACCAACCGGTGCGACCAAGGATGCGTCGCGGAACTCCGGGACGTATTGGCCGGCCGACCCACAAGGCAGGATTCCGTCGTTGGCTGCACTGCCCGGATCCTGGGATAGCTCTGTGGCGACCGCACCAAACTCTTCGCCGGCGTTAACGCGATCCATGGCATCCTGGGCCTCGGCTTCCGTATTCAACAGGATGTGAGACACGCAAACCTGAGTCAACGAGGCAACGGCTGTTTCCATCTCAGCATCAATATCTTCCTGTGAGGGGGCTGAGATATCTCCACTCAGCGCCTCGCGGACAGCACCATCGAGCAGTCCCTGGCGTGCAATGTTGATAAGAAACTCCTCAGTGACCCCCCGGCTTGCGAGAAACTCCTCACGGGGCTCGTCGGCGTTGGCGGTTTCGTAGATGCGATCGGCCTCGGCGGCGACCTCTTCATCGGTGAACCCGATGCCGAATTGCTCGCTGGCGGCCACGTTGATGACCTCCCACTGAACTTCGAAGCCGAGGAACTGAGGATTCCTCCGGATCGATCAGACTTTCGACGTCGCCGACGGTGATGTCTGTTCCGTTGACGGTCGCGGCCACGGTGGATGAACCACCACCACAGGCGCCGAGGCCGAGCGCGAGCAAAACGAGAATTGGGACGAGTTTTTTCAAGAGAGATCCTTTGCAGGAGGAAGTTTGGCAGATGCTAGGTATTGGACGTTCTTAAGGCGAAGACGGGTTCCCGGACGCTGTGGGACAAAACCTCGTTTGTCAGCTCTTCCACATCTCACCGACAAAACCCACCAGGTTCTCCATGAGCGGTTCGGTCGCCGGGATGAAAAGAGCTCCTTCAGCGGCCTGAAGAACGCTTGAGTCGCACCTCCTGGGAGGGCTTGAGGTCAACCGGCGAAATTCGTATCTCATGACGAAGCTTGACGATCTCGACGACACCGACCCGGATTGCCTCGACACGCAGTTGGGCGAGTTCGATCAGCGCAACCGCTGCGGTGGGAAGTGGCCCAAATCGGTCAACCCACTCGGTCGCGACATCGCTCACATCGCTTTCGGTGATCGCGGCGGCAAGGCGGCGGTACGCCTCCAGTCGCAGCTCCTGGTCAGCTATGTACGACTCGGGGAGATGAGCGTCCACGGGAAGATCGATCCGGATCTCCGGCGGACCGGTGGCCTCGATCGGCTTGCCCTCCATTTCCTTCACCGCCTCGGCCACGAGTTCTGCGTAGAGATCGAATCCGACGGCTGCGATATGCCCGCTTTGGACCTCGCCCAGGATCGACCCCGCCCCACGAATCTCCAGGTCTCGCAGAGCCAGTTGGAATCCGGAACCCAGATCGGTCGACTCTCCGATCGCTTCGAGACGTCGGTGAGCGTCTTCGGTGAGTGATTGGTCCTGCGGATGGAAGAGGTAGGCGTAGGCCCTCTGACTCGACCGTCCCACACGGCCACGTAGCTGATACAACTGGGCAAGACCGAGGAGATCGGCGCGCTCGACGACCAATGTGTTGACCTTGGGGAGATCGAGCCCCGACTCGATGATGGTCGTGGCCACCAGGACGTCATGCTCTCCGTTCCAGAAGTCGATCATCACCTGCTCGAGTTGCCCTTCGGACATCTGCCCGTGGGCAACCGCGAAACTGGCATCCGGCACCAACTCTTTCAAGCGTGCGACGGCGCGTTCGATCGACTGAACACGATTGTGAACGTAGAAGACCTGGCCCTCTCTGAGCAGTTCCCGCCTGATCGCTGCCGACACGGCCTGTTCATCGAAGGGGCCCACGTAGGTGAGGATGGGATGACGATCCTCGGGCGGTGTGCGAATGTGAGACACATCCCGAATCCCGGTATCGGGGTGGCCGTGAGTGTGAGGACATCCACTCCAACCTTGAGCCGCTTCATAGCGTCCTTGGCGTTCACCCCGAATCGCTGCTCCTCATCTATGACCAGCAGCCCGAGGCTTTTGAACCGGATGTCCTCCGATAGAAGTCGGTGGGTGCCGATGACGAGATCCACCTCACCCGTAGCCAAACCCTCAACTACCTGCTTCTGCTGCTTGGTGGTGAGAAACCTCGACAAAACCTCGACCCGAACCGGATAGGGGGCAAACCGCTGGGAGAACACCTGGTGATGCTGTTGGGCGAGAAGGGTCGTGGGACAGAGGATGGCGACCTGGCGGCCATCCTGAACCGCTTTGAAGGCTGCCCTGATGGCCACTTCAGTTTTTCCGAACCCGACATCCCCGAAGATGAGACGGTCCATGGGCGTGTTGGCTTCCATGTCGGTCTTGACATCTCCGATCGCCTTGAGTTGGTCCAGAGTCTCTTCAAACGGGAACGATGCCTCCAACTCGTGTTGCCATGGAGTGTCGCGTTCATAGGCGTGACCGGTGGCGAGGGCTCTTTGACGATGGAGTTCAACCACCTGAGCCGCCACGGCAGCCACAGCCTTGCGAACCCGGCTCTTCTGCTCCGACCAGTCTTTGCCGCCCATACGCGAAACCCGCGGCGCCTCACCGCCGGTATATCGCTTGACAGCGGCGAGTTGGTCAACAGGTACGTAGAGCTTGTCCCCTCTCGCGTATGCGACGATCAGGTAATCGCGCTCGATCCCGACCATCGTCCGAGAGACCAATCCCTCAAATCGGCCAATGCCATGCTGGAAATGGACGACATAGTCGCCTTCGGTGAGATCCTGGTATTGCTGCCGCGGAGGCGAGGAGATGCGACCCGTTCTGCGATGAGCCCGGCGTCTTCCCGCGATCTCCTGCTCGCCGAGAACCGCTACACCAAGGTCCGACGCGACGAATCCCTTGTGTATCCCGACGGATACGACGGCGGACCTGGGATCGGCAAGGGCGTCGAGTCGATCGATGGCCAAACCCTGATCAGCGAGAACCCCGGTCACGCGGTCGGCGGCGGATTCGCCGTCCATGGCGACAACGACGGTCATCTCCTTCTCGAGCAGCCGGTTCAGCCCAGCCGCCACCGATTCGGGGTCACCAGATGTGGCGTCAAGAGAGGTGATCTTGAGCACGGGGTCAGCTGGACCCGTCGGCGTCGACAAAATGCGGAGATGAGCTCGACCCCGAATAGCGCTATCGAGATCAAGAAACAAAGCCGGATGATTCCCTGCCTCCGGGGCTGCCTCGCCCCAGGTTGGAGCCAGTGCCGCAGCCAACTCGGCCTCCTCCTTGATCAGATCGCGGCAGCGATCCAAACTGCGTGTCGGATCTACCAGGGCAAGGTGGCCTGACGGAGCCAGCTCATCGATCATGCATCGCTCGTCGGCGAGCCATGGAAGCCATGACTCGATGCCGGGGAACAACTGACCCTCGACGATGCGGTCCCACGTCGAGGCGGCCCAAGCTTCCGCCGTCACCAAGCCCGCCGCACGTTTCCGAATAGCTGAGTCCGGTCTCACCTCCCGAGCCGGGTAGGCGACGAATCGCTCGACTGGATCGAGTGACCTCTGGGTCGCGACGGAGAACTGCCGAATCTCGTCCAACCGGTCCCCCCAGAAGTCAAGACGAATCGGCTGATCGGCCTGACCGGGGAAAACGTCAACGATCCCTCCTCGAACCGCGAACTCACCTCGTGCCTCCACACGGTCCGTGCGGTGGTACCCGGCTTTTGCAAGATCCCGTGTGAGGCCATCCATCTCGATCTCCTCACCGGCATTCAGAGACAGAGGGGCCACATCTGAATCACTGAGTCGTTGGATCGCACTTCTGACGCTGGCAACGATGATCGTCGGCGAGCCCACTGCCAACCGATGGCGTGCTTCAGCACGCTGTGTCATGGTCGCGGTGTTGGGTGAGACGTGTTCGAATGGAAGGGTCTCCCAGGCCGGAGCGAACACAACATCGCTGGTGAAGAGCTTGAGGTCGTCGACGAGCTCTTCGGCGTCACTCTCCCCCGGCAGAATCACCAGCAATGTACGGCTCAGGCTCTCGAACAGCCCTGCCAGTGCGAATGCCCTGCCCCCGGGCGCGACCGCCCAGACCGAGTCGAGATCGGGCAACGGCGCGGAACGCCACCCCGAAAGAAGAGGTGCCAATGGAGCAGCCATGAGGACCGGCGATGTTACAAGTAAACGCTCTCTTCCTTCTAAGTGCTCTCCAACGCAGGTGCGGTCGCATGTTTCGGCGAGACAGGGGCGTCGCATCGCCAGGACGCAGGACAAAGGCGCACCCGTAGCGGTGCGTCGAGGACGAGGACACCGCGAGCGGCGTCATCTGTCCGTTGAAACATCAGTGCATTTGCGTTGGGGGGCACTAGCCCGCCGACCAAGCTCGGCGGCGAGCGGCAGCAGAACCAGCAACATCACCACCGACGCCAACATGACCATGACGAAGACCCCTCCGTCACCGGCGAAACTCGTCGTGGCGATGAGAAGAGCTGCCGAAAGGTTCCGCTGGGCCGTGCCCAGGACTGTTACGACCCTGGTGGAACGGTCCTTCCCTCCGAGCAAATACCCGGCAGCCAGCGTTGCTACGACAAAGAGGATCAAGGCGATGTACGCGCCCGTACCGAAGGATTCGATCAGTGTCGGCATGACGACCACGATCGCGAGGACCGCACCGAGTATCAGAGCCATCGCCGAGATCTGATTCAAGCCCGGCACTATGTTCTTGGTTTCGTCATATCTGGCCCGCACCACCAGGGCCAGGCCGAGCGGCAACAGCAACCCCAGAAGCAGCGGCTTTGCTATCTCCCAGGCACTCACCTCAACGGACTCGATCAGAGAGCCCAAGACCAGAGGGATGAAAGCAACTGTCACCACCATGAGGAGGGTCATCAGGCCCACCGCGTAGGCGACATCTCCCTTCGCCATCTGAGCAAGCTTGGGGAGCATGGGAGTACCTGCAGCACTTCCTACAACGATCAGTCCCAACGCCGTGGAGTCACTCAGCCCCACCAACTCTGCGATACCCCAGGCGGCAAGTGGTGCCAGGACGAAGTTCGCTAACAGGGCCTGAGCAACGAGCCCCAGGTTCTTGAGAGGCTCGAGGATCTGAGTCACGGTGAGGGAGAGCCCCATCGACACCATGCTGGTGAGGACGAACGTCAGGATGGCCAGATTGGCCATCATGGCGAGCGGCTCTGTCATCCCCGTCTATTCCTTCGCAGCCGTTCCAGGCATCATCTCAAAGAGAAGATCGAAGTCGATGAGTGCGCCGAAGAGGGCATGTAACCCGCTCGCGTCGCCATCGATGGACCCCTTCCCTGCCTCGATCAGTCCGTCGAACGTCGAGTTCCCCACGATCACGTCTTCGAAATCGGCGCGGTCGATAGCCACCGAGAACGTGGGGTCGGACGCGGCGAAGCCGACCTGAGTGGTCAGAGTGCCGTTGGAAAGCTCCAGGACAAGCTTCTCACCGGTGTCAGGATGTTCGACGTTTGCCACGAACTCGACATCGGAGACCTGTGAACTATCCAACCGAATCGCCAGATAATCGAAGAACATCTCGGTTGTGAGCGCGCTGAGAAGATCGGGACTCGAAGTCAATGGGGGTGTTCCCGCAGGGATCCCCGACCGCAACTCGAACGCGGCGCTGAGGAAACTATTCCTTACGCTTGGACTCTCCTGCTGATACCCGATCTGCTCGAAGATGTCGGCAAGGAGACCTTTAGCCTCGACGTTGTCGGGTTCGGCGTAGACGAGTTTGTTGACGATCTCCTGTGCCTCGCGATATCGGCCCTCGTCGTAAAGCTCTTTTCCTTTGGCCAGGATGGGTTCCGATCCGCCCATCATATCGACGTACAGAGGCGCCGATGCGTGCGGCGAGAGAGGTATCAGAGTCGTCGGGTTTCCATCCCAGTAGCCCAAATAACGGTTGATGACTGCCCGACTGTTGTGCTCGACGGATCCGTGGTAACTCCTTGCGATCCACTGTTTTCGCAGAGAGAGCGGTGGCTCGTAGACGTTGTGGATCTCATTGACGGTCACACCCTGATTGGCCAGGTGCAGCACACCGTTGTTGAGATGTGCGTAGGCATCTCGCTGACCTCGCAAGACCTCTTGAATCCGCTCATTTCCCCATCGCGGCCAATTGTGCGAAGCGAACATCACTTCTGCCTCCTGGCCGAAGAGATACAACGCCTCGCCGATCTTCTTCGACCACAGCAAAGCGTCCCGAATGAGGGCTCCTCGCAGCGTGTAGATGTTGTGAATCGTGGCGGTCACATTCTCGGCGGCCCAGAACGCCTTGAGGTCCGGGAAGTAGGTATTCATCTCTGCCGGGGCTTCGGTACCGGGCGTGCTGTGAAAGATCATGCGCACCCCGTCGATGACGTGTTCTTCGATTTCATCGGTGATGACCAGAGTCGGGGCGATGAGACTCATCACCCCGGCGGCCACACTCTTGCCGATGGCCTGGTCGACATGACCGTGGGAGTTGGCGGGAGTTAGAGCTCCGTATTGAAAGAAAGCACGGCGTCTCATCGCATTGCCGGCATACACAGCCTCAGCGACGGCATGTTCCATGAAACCCTCAGGAACGATGATCGGGACCTTCCCCGAGCGAACGTCAGCATTGTCCACAACGCCGCGAACGCCACCAAAATGGTCGACGTGAGAGTGGGAGTGCACAACCGCGCTGACGGGTCGTTCTCCTAACTGCTCATTGACGAAGGCCAGGGCGGCTCGGGCGGTCTCGACAGCCGTGGCAGTGTCGAAAATGATCCAACCGGTTTCACCTTGAATGAACGTCACATTGGAGAGGTCGAAGCCCCGCACCTGCCAGATCCCCGGCAACACCTCGTAGAGGCCGTAGCCCATGTTGAGCATTGCTTGACGCTGTAGAGAAGGGTGGATGCTGTCAAAGTCCTCGCCCTGCAAAAGGAAGTCGTACCGCCCCATATCCCAGGCGACGTTGCCGGCATCGGCCATGATCTGGGTGTAGTCGGGCGCAGCCACGAACCCACGACGATGCTCTTCAAAATCACGCTCATCATCGAAGGGCAAGGCCTCGCGCTGGTTGGCTTGGAACTCTTTAGTGAATGACGACGGCTCTTTGCCGTCGGGGTGAAAATGGGACACTGCTTACCTTTACTGACCGGGATTGGACCTCGGGACTTTAGACTCGGTGGAGGAGTCCCTCATCCGCGAACCATTCGAGGGTGCGGCGGATCGTTTCCCTCACCGGGGTGTAACGAAGACCGAGTTCCCTCGTTGCACGACTGCCGTCGTAGCGATGACCGTGGTTGATAACCCTTACTGCCTCTCGACAGATCGGTGGTTGCCGACGGATCACTCCGAAGACGAGCTCCACCACCACCGAGATGGCGTAGATGACACTGGTCGGGAGAAAACGAGGAGAAACATGGTGATCTGTCATCTCAGACAACAGAGCGACCGCTTCTCGCATCGTCAGAGTCGCGCCACTCAAGAGATATCGCTCACCGGCGACTCCGCGCTCAGCCGCAAGAAGGTGGCCTCGGGCACAGTCGTCGATATCGACCAGGGAGACCGTCGTGTCAATCAGGAAGGGCAGCCTCCCCCTCGTGGCATTGAGAAGGATTCGGCCAGTTCCGGTCGCCCGTCCGGGGCCCTGAACCGACGACGGGTTGACCGCCACGACATCCAGGCCGCGCGCCTCGGAGAAGAGAAGTCGCTCCGCTTCGGTCTTGGTCCGCTCGTACTCCGATAGGTAGAACCCCCGGTGAGTGGCGAACTCGGTGGCGACCTCACCTTTCTGGCTGCCGAGGGTTACCACCGATGAAGTGTGGATCATCCTCGAAACTCGGGCGTCCCGACATGCACTCATCATGATTCGGGTCCCTTCGACGTTGACCCGCCACATGTGGTTTGGGTCCCTGGTGCACATCTGGTTCACCCCGGCAATGTGAAACACCCACTCGCAGCCGTCGACCAGCGAGCGAATGCTGTCGTGGTCGAGGACATCTCCGGGGATTGGTGTGGCACCGAGAGATGCAAGTTTGGCCCCGGATTCTGTCGAGTGGGCAAGGGCTTTCACCTCATGCCCGGACTCAACGAGATGGCTGGTCACCGCGGTCCCGACCACACCTGAGCCGCCAGTGACGGCGACCCTCACGTCTTGACTTCGGTTGGCTCCGTACGGACTGTGTGCCAGAACGCGGCCATGTACCCCCACGCCGACCCGACTGTTGCGATCACTGCGAAAAGCATCGCCCACTGGTCCAGATACCAGGGTCCCCACGGCTCCGAGAGACGGATAAATGCCAGGAAAATAGCCAAGAACTGGGCCACCGTCTTGATCTTCCCCCAGGTCGAGGGTCTTATCAGCCCGCCTCGCTGGGCAACAACACCTCGCAACGCCATCACCAAGAACTCCCTGAAGATGAGGATCGCCGCCGGCCAGATGGAGACTCTGTCCACAGAAACGAGGGCCAAAAGGGTCCCGGTCACGAGGATCTTGTCGGCTGTAGTGTCGAGGAAACCCCCAAGAACGGTTTCATCCGAATAGCGTCTCGCCAGATAGCCATCGAGATAATCGGTGAAGGCCGCCACGGCAAAGAGCCCCGCTGCGATGAGAAGGTGGGTGCCAATCTGGTCGGCTCGCGTGAAAGCCATGATCGGTACGACCATTGCGATCCGAATAAGGGCGAGCGCATTCGGAACGGAGATAACACCTCCTCGACTAAGGCTCACCGATCATAAGCCGCCGGTGGTCGGTGCGGTGGCTCGTGGTGCGTCACACCACTAGACCCAGTCGAGAGAACGATCGATCGCCTGACGCCATCGACCCTGGAGCCGGGACCGCTCATCAGACGTCATGTCGGGCACCCATCGCTTGGCTTCGACCCAGAGCGAGGTGATCTCCTCTAGTCCCGACCAGAATCCGACAGCAAGACCGGCGGCGTAGGCCGCGCCTGATGCCGTCGTCTCGGCAACGATTGGCCGAACCACATCCACTCCAAGCAAATCGGCCTGGAATTGCATGAGAAGCGAATTGTGTGTCATCCCCCCGTCGACCTTCAGCTCGCTTAGATCCACCCCGGAATCTGCCGTCATGGCATCGAGGACGTCCTTTGTCTGATAGGCCGTTGACTCGAGGGCCGCCCGGGCGATATGACCCCTGTTGGCGAATCGGGTCAGGCCGGTGATCACACCTCTCGCGTCAGGGCGCCAGTGAGGTGCAAAAAGACCGGAGAACGCCGGGACGAAGTAGACGTCTCCGTTGTCCTCGACCGACAGAGCCAGATCTTCGACGTCGGATGCATCCACAATGAGCCCGAGATTGTCCCGGAGCCACTGCACCAGTGACCCGGTGACGGCAACCGATCCTTCGAGGGCATAAACGGTGTCCTCGCCGTCAATCCGGAATGCCACTGTGCTGAGAAGACCGGCCTCGGACGGAACCGGACTGGTGCCGGTATTCATCAACATGAAGTTCCCGGTGCCGTACGTGTTCTTGGCATCCCCGGGCGTGAAACAGACCTGCCCGAACAGGGCCGCCTGCTGATCACCGAGAATCGCTGTAAGTGGAACACCGGAGAGAGGGCTGACACACGATCCGATATGCCCGACGGAGGCCACGATCTCTGGAAGCATGTGAGTGGGCACGCCGATCTCCATCAACAGATCGGAATCCCAGGTCGTCGTGACCAGATCCATCAGCATGGTTCTGGACGCGTTGGTCACATCGGTGACATGGCGGCCACCCTCGATACCACCGGTCAGGTTCCACGCCACCCAGGAGTCGATCGTGCCAAAGGCAAGGTCACCCCTCGCCGCCCGCTCTCCTAGATCGTGTTCGTCGAGAAGCCAGCGCACCTTCGGGCCGGCAAAATAGGTTGCCAGAGGAAGGCCGGTCCTCTCCCGAAACCGGTCGGGCCCCTCGTCGCCCTCGAGTGACTTACAGAGACCGGCCGTTCGAGTGTCCTGCCAGACGACTGCATTGGCAATCGGTGCGCCCGAGGAGCGATCCCAGACAACCGTGGTTTCCCGCTGATTCGTGATTCCGACGGCCGCCAGGTCGCCAGGCACGAGACCGGCCCCGGAAAGGGCTCCCTCAATGACTGATACGGTGTTTGCCCAGATCTCGCCTGGGTCGTGTTCTACCCAACCCGGCTTCGGAAAAATCTGCTGGTGCTCCCGCTGATCAAGTGAAACCACGGTCCCCGCTCGGTCGAAAACCATGAATCGGGTCGAGGTCGTGCCCTGGTCAAGCGCTCCGATGTACTCAGCCATCTCGACCCCGGTGAGCAGCCTGTTCCTGGGCGCGCTCGGGGTCGCTGAGCCACTGCTCTACGACGTCCGCCGCATCCTCCAGCATCACATCGACCTCAGAACGCTCGCTCTTCGAAAAAGGGCGCAGGACAAAGTCGGCAGGATCCATCGAGCCGGGAGGTCGGCCGACCCCAATTTTGAGTCTCGAGAACTCCTTGACACCGAGGGACTTCTCGACAGAGCGAATCCCGTTGTGGCCCCCACTGCCACCGGCAACTTGAATGCGGAGACGACCAAAGGCCAGGTCGATGTCGTCGTGGATCACCAACAGATCGCCAGGATCGACCTTGTAGTAGGCCAGCGCAGCCTGGACCGCTGCGCCCGACTCGTTCATGTAGGTGTTGGGAACGAAGTAGAGCGTTCTGTCTTCGCCGACACCTGTCTGAGCCACCATCCCTCGCACTCGCGATGGTGCTTTGCCGAAGGACTGGTCGGCCCGATCGACGAGACGTGCCAGCACAGCGAACCCAGCATTATGTCGTGTACGGTCGTAGTCGGCACCAGGATTGCGGAGCCCGACGACTACCCGCACCGGTCTACTCGGTTGTTTCGGCCTCTTCTTCGTCTTCGGCCTCAGCGCCCTCTTCAGCTTCACCCTCGGCAAGCTCCTCGCCCTCTAGCAACTCTGCTTCTTCGTCCACCTCTGGCTCTTCGACGATCTCGGCAGCGGGAACAGTGACGGACATGATGACGGCATCAGAATCCTCGAGGTAGATGATGTCCTCGAGCTCGGGAAGATCTTCCACACGAAGCGAACCACCAACCTCGACCTCGGACACGTCGAGTTCAATGTACGAAGGGATTTCTGTGGGTAGAACCTCGATCTGCACGGACGTTCTCCGAGGGCTGAAAACACCACCCTCGGTCACGCCCACAGGAGTGCCTTCGAACTGAATCGTCACTTCGGCAGTCACCTTCTGACTGAGGTCGACTGTGACGAAATCAACGTGTCTGTACTCGTCTCGAAAAGGATGCCGCTCGATGACCCTGGCCATAGTGGTCAGTGAGTCACCGCCCTCGATCTCGAGACTGATGATGGCGTTGGAGCCGGCCTCGGTGTGAAGGGCCAACTGAAGGGCATGGGCATCAACCGAAAGCGGCACGGAATCAACACCTTTGCCATAGACGACGGCAGGAACCAGGCCCTCGCGACGAATTCGGCGGGACTCGCGCGATCCGGGCGACCGACCCGGAAGGGCGCGCAGGCTGACTTCAGACATCAAAAGACTCCTTGGAGAAATGAAGGGGCGGATCCCAATTATGGCTTCTGCCGGTTGCTTCTGCCAGACGAGATCCTCCCGATCCATCCTGAGGTCCGATCGACGAGCCGTTCGACCGTCGACTCATGCGTCCAGCCGCCGCCTTTTGGGGAGTGCCCTGCGCCATCGAGAAGCTCCACCTCCGCGTTCGGGAGCGGACGGATGTGCTCGTCGAAGAGGGGCATCCGAGACAATGCGTCCCTCGATCCCTGAAAGAAAAGCAGTGGCACCGTGACATCCGGGAAGTGGTCGATGCGGAGCTTTTCCGGCTTGCCTGCCGGATGCAGCGGGTAGGCATAGAGGACTACTCCAGCGGCCTCGTCCCCTTCGGCCACCAGCAGGGTCGCAATTCGGCCGCCCATCGATCTCCCAGCCAGAAAGAGGGATTCCACCTGCGGTCGCAGGAATTCCGCGACTCCGCGATGGCACTCGATCAGCTTCTCGGCGCGATCAGGGCTTCTCGAGCCTCGCTCCGTGTAGGGGTAGTTGAAGGTCATCACGGTGTGGCCGGCATCGGCAAGGCCATCGCGGAGCAAGATGATGAACGGGTGGTCCTGATCTACCCCTGCACCATGCGCGAGGAGGATTCCATTCGGTCCATCACCTGTCAGACGTCCGGACACCTCTCCGCGAGTCCATGCAATGGTGACTGAGTCGACCATGAGGCAAATGTAGGGCAGACAGGTACCGTCCGTGGGATGGAGTTGGTGATTCACGAGACACCAGAAGCGACGGCAACTGCCGTGGCACAACGCGTCGCGAGCGAGATTCGAGTCGCGAAAGACGGTTTCACACTTGGACTCGCCGGCGGCTCGACTCCTGGGGCAACCTATGAAGCCCTTCGTCGTCACACCGTCGATTGGAGTCGAGTTGATGCCTGGCTATCGGATGAGCGCTGGGTTCAGCCAGATCACCTGAGGTGTAACGGGCGGATGGCGGCCGAAACGTTGATGGATCACGTCGATGCCAGGTTTCACCGACCAGGCTGGAGCGAGTTGATCGAGCCCGACGACTCCGCTGTCCTCTATGAATCCGCGATCAGGGCGGTGCTCCACGATGGCAGACCGGATCTCATACTCCTCGGATTGGGTGACGACGGTCATACCGCGTCTTTGTTCCCCGGAACCGCTGCTCTCGACGAGGAGAGCCGCTGGATTGTTGCCAACCATGTTCCCCAAGTTCAGGAAACGCGGCTCACTTCTACCTATCCGATGCTGTGGAGGGCCCGTCTTCTGATGGTCCTGGTAGGCGGCGCTCGAGGACTCCCTGGCGGGAAATACACCAGCGGGCAGGCTTGACGAAGGTGAGGCAAAGGTCGAATGGCACGTAGACACGGCCGCAGCCTCGCTGCTCTAGTAGCGGCCGTCGTCGTCCTCGCGGCGTGCTCGCCCGCGAGCGGGGAAACCGCCACAACAACCGAAGTGCCGGCCATGTCTTCCACCTCTACGTCGACCACCGCCACATCATCGACGACCACGACCATCACAACCACTACAACCACGCTGCCTCCCACGACGACAACCCTCCCGCCCACGACAACCACAACGACTCGCCCGGAACTTCCTGACATCGGAGTCGAGGTGAAAGTGCCGGACGGAGAAGGACCGTTCCCGGCGGTCGTGTTGGTCCACGGAGGCGGCTGGCTGACAGGAGACCCCTCGATCATGCGGCCAATGGCGACATTCCTGACCGACGAGGGGTTTCTAACGGTCAACACTCCCTACAAACTCTCCAACGAGAGCCCCGGTTTCCCCCAGGCGGTTGACGACGTGGCATGTGCAGTCAGATACGCCGCCGCCCATCCCAACTCGGACGGGACCGTGGTTTTGATCGGGCACTCCGCCGGAGCCCAAATATCGGCGATCGTGGCCCTAGCCGGCGATCGGTACGCCGCCGACTGCCCGATTCCCGGCACTGGCCTTCCCGACAGATTGGTCGGCTTGGCCGGGCCGTACGATGTCAGCCGACTCGGCATCATCATGCTTCCGTTCTTCGGCGCCGGACCCATCGCGAACCCCGACGCCTGGCTGGCCGGCAATCCACAACGACTCACCGACGAGAACACCGACCTCGTCAGTCTGATCATGTACGGAGGAAGTGACGGGATCGTCGACAGCCAATTCGCCATCGACTTCCAACGGGCATTGTCCGACTCGGGATCAGAGTCTCTCCTGGAGGAGGTTGAGGGTGCTCTCCACAGCCAGATGAGGGATCCGGACTGGGTGGGTGACCTCATCGTCACCTGGCTGGAGAGATAGTCTCGAACCAGATCGTGCGTGTGCACAAGTTGGGCCATGGGCCTGCAGGTCATGCACACGCTGTGTACAGGTTGGCCCGTGGTCACATTCCGGTGATGTTCCGGGGACTCATCCTGGGACCGAACTTTGGCTCATGACCCAGGTAGTGGAGCAGCCTGATCACACGACCCCGATTTGGCCGGAACGGCTCGAGTAGATCCAACATCTCCTTGTCCGTCCCTCTATCCCGACCCGTCAGATGGTGAACAACCATGTGCTTGAAATGGAAGTCACCCACGGCCACCTGATCGGGGTCGCCATGAGAAACCTCGAGTGTCTTGGCCACACTCCACTCCCCGACACCGTCGAAGGATCCAAGCAACCTGGCAGCCTCGGCCGGACCTACCCAGGCCAGAGCATCAATCTTCTCCCGGTTCGCCGCCAGCCGACGGAGGACATCAGCGCGGCGCTTCTCCAGATGTAGCTCGTGGAACACCCAGTAGGGAGCGTCGGCTATCCGCTCGTGGTCAGGAGGCAGCTCCAAGCTCTCATTGGGGCCGGGAGCCGGGTCAGAGAACGTCCGATACAACCCGCGCATCGCCGAAGCTGCCTCACTCCCGGTCACTTTTTGGCCGCAGACGGCAACAACTAGAGAATCAAGAACCAGATCGGTCCGGCCGAATCGCTCTCCGGGATGACGACGATGAAGCTCGGACACGATCGGGTCGTCCGTCTCGAACCCGGATGGGTCGTCATTGAGCCCCGAGACTGCACCGAGTCTGTCGAGCAACCAAAGAGACCCTTCTCCCCACGCCTCCCCAATCACCTCCTCGCGTGTGCGGCGAATTCGCAGCGATCCAGGCCCCCGAGGTGTGCGGGCAGTCAGCCACCAACCGTCGTCGGCAAACCTCCCATGGAGGGGCTGCAGAGTTCGCCTCAGATCGAGGACACCCTCAATCGGGATCGACCTGGTCTCCATCCTCCCATCCTTGTCGATACCGGCGGATTGCAACCCACCAAGAACTAAAACACGTACCTAATGCACCACGCGTCGCATGCGATCTTTTGTGCGAAGAGAAGGGCAACCAAGGGTCAAACCCGTCGTTACTACCCCACCGCGCGGAGTTCGCCGTCGACGATCAACTCGTCAACTACTCCAACGACGACCGCTCGCACGGCACCCCAATCGAGACCAAGAATCTGGCGGGCGGAAGTGCCCTCGTCCAAGATCAGCACTGTCTCGCCCACACCGGCATCGACCACATCGATGGCAATCGTGTAGCCGGATGGCTCCCCGGAGATGTCCTGAACGTCGCAGACCAGCAAACGATGGCCGTCGAGCACGGGGGCGTTGATCGTGGAGACAACCGTTCCGACTACTTTGCCGACCTTCACGCGTTCGCTCCTAGGTGGACCTGATCGACGATCCCGACTATGGCGTGATCTACGGGCGCGAATCGCTCGGGAAGCGCCTCGGCGGCCTCCCTCGAGCTGACGAAGTAGACAAGCTCTCCCGGTCCGGCCATTTGAACCGCATCGGCGGCCACCACCGTGCTACCGGCCGGTTTTTGATGTTTGTCGAGAGGTTGGATCACGAGAAAGCGGACACCCTCGAGGCCATCTGCCTTCTCCGTCGCAACAACACTTCCAAGGACGCGCGCCAACTGCATGTCAGCTCTCGATTCGTTTCAAGAATCGAAGCTGGCTCCCCAGGTTCTCGATCATCTCTTGATGCAACTGGGCGATCACATCGGACCGAACCAATGTGCCATGAGGCTCGACACGACTCACCGCTGCATCAACGGCGGCTGGAGAGCGTCCCGGAGAAGAAGACATACCCCTTGCCACCAATGCCGTCAGCCAGACGGACTGCCCCTAAGACAACCTGGGCTGCTTTGACCCCGGCGTCCGCACCGTCGATCACGGAGGCCACTGAGGACGTCTCGACGATCCCCAGGGCCTCTTCGCCGAACGTCGCATTCTTGGCGCCCCCAACAATCGCTGATGTCACATCCGGGTGTATGTCGGGGAGGAACACCGAGTCGGTGACGTTGTCCCCAC
>QIDW01000075.1 GCA_003230435.1 Acidimicrobiia bacterium
CGCGCCTTGGTCGGCGACTCAACTATTACGAGACTCTTGGACATTGCTGGTGAGTTGACCCTATGTCTGGTGGTTATGTCAATCTGGATAATGCGTCACCGACAGGGGTTAGCGTGGCCTTTGTGAGCAAGTACATCGCCCTGGAGGGTGGAGATGGGAGCGGGAAGAGCACGGTTGCCCTAGCCCTCGCCGCCCGTCTCGAGGCCGACGGAGGAGAAGTCGTCATGGTCCGCGAGCCCGGCGGGACGCCTTTGGGAGAGGCGGTCAGAGGTCTCTTGCTCGATTCGGAGAGGCTCGATGATTGGGCCGAAGTCTTCCTCTTCGCAGCTCAGCGGGCCGAGCTGGCGAGGGAGGTGATTGCTCCCGCACTCAGCGCCGGAAAGTGGGTTGTCAGCGATCGGACGTATTACTCCTCGATTGCCTACCAGGGACGTGGGCGAGGCCTGGGTGAAGATGACGTGCGGGCGATCAACGAGAAGGGGCTCGATGGAGTGGTTCCGGACCATGTCTTCATCCTCGATGTCGACCCGGAGACAGCGTTGGCCAGACAGCACGAGGCCGACCGCATTGGCAAGGAGGGGGTCGACTTCCAGGGGAGAGTTCGAGCCGCCTACCTGGGTCTGGCCGAAACCGAGCCTGAAAAAGTCATCGTCCTCGATGGGTCGTTGCCGGTGGGTGAGCTGGTCGAGCTGATTGCCGCGGTGGTGCGTTGACCGACCTGTTCGCCGACGTGATTGGCCACGAGAAGGTGACGGAGTTGTTGGCATCCGAGTTCGAGAGTCCGGGCCAGGCTTATCTCTTCGTCGGCCCTCAGTCGGTGGGCAAAGCCTTCGTTGCACTGCGTTTTGCTGCTGGCTTGCTCGGTGGTGACTCTGATGATCGGTCCCGTCGACTCGCTCTCGCCGGGACGCACCCGGATCTGACGATCCTCGAGCCGGAGGGCGCCACGAGCCTCGGAGTTGATCAAGCGAGGGAGGTTGTGTCCCGGGCCTCGATGTCCCCCATTGAGGCAGACCGGACTGTGTTCCTATTCCCCGATGCCGGGGCGATGACCGAGTCGGCCGCCAATGCCCTCCTCAAGACCTTGGAGGAACCGTCGTCATCGGTGGTGTTCCTTTTGGTCGCCGAGTCGGAAGACGACTTTCCCCCGACCGTCGCATCCCGGTGCCGGACAATCCACATGGGTCGGGTGCCTTTGCCGGTCATCGTCGAAGCACTGGAGTCGGAGGGTCTCGACTCCGAACAGGCGACAGGCGTTGCTGTTGTTTCCGGTGGCCGCCCCGGTCTGGCCCTTGCGCTCATGTCTCAGCCCGAGGTGGCGCAGTTCCGTCAACTTTGGTTGTCGATTCCGACTCAGGTCACTCCCCATCCCGGAGATGGCCAGCGGCTTGCCTCGGTGGTCCTCGATGAGTTGGCTCCGCTGGTCGAGGATTCGGTTCCCGACGATCTGGCCAAGGACAAGGCGCAACGAGCGAGGCGCCGCGTCGAGATGTCTTTGCTCGTGAGCGGTCTTGAGATCCTCGCCTCCTGGTATACCGATTCGGCGTCGCTTCAGATGGGAGGCCCGGTGCGCAACAGGGATCTCGAGCTGGCCCCATTCACCGATGTTCCTCCCCGCAAGGCGGTCCGGTCGGCGGAGGATGTCTTGGATGCCGTTGTTGACATTCAGGCGAACCTGAGACGTGAGATGGTTCTGGCGAACCTGTTCGCCTCCCTCGGCTCCGACCTCTGATTCTTGCCCCTCCTAGATGAGGGGCCACAAGCGTTCCTCGCCCTACAAGCGAAGCGCAGCGGGTTTCCTCCCCTGCGGAGCGGGGGAGGTGGCTCGGCGTACGGCCGAGCCGGAGGGAGCATAGAGAGCGAACCCCCCCGCCGAGCCTTCCGCTCGGCGGTCCCCCCTTCGAAAGGGGGGACAAGCTCCGCGCCAGCTCTACAATTTTGACAATCAGCCGGAGTAGCTCAGTGGTAGAGCATTTCATTCGTAACGAAAAGGCCAGGGGTTCGACTCCCCTCTCCGGCTCCAACCTTCGTCTACGCCTCCTTCACGATCCGCACCGTCACCATTCCAAACATCCCCTCATCTCGCTCGATTCAGGGCGGCTGGGCGGGCGGGTTCCGACTCCCCCTTTTCTCCACCGACCACTACCGTCTCCGCTCCATGGCCGACCAGGCGGACTTCGAGCGGGACGCAATGCAGTACACACGACAGCTGTACTCGGCTGCAATGCGCATGTCTCGCAACCCGGCCGATGCCGAGGACCTCGTCCAGGAGACATACCTCAAGGCCTACAGGGCCTATCACACGTTTCAGGAAGGCACGAACCTCAAAGCATGGCTGTACCGGATCCTCACCAACACCTATATCAATAAGTACCGCAAGGATTCTCGTCGGCCCTCGGAGGTCGATCTCGGCACAGTTGAGGACATGTACCTGTACCGGCGCCTTGGATCCGAGGAGTCCGCTGAGGCTGCCAGAACGACTGAGGACAGGGTCCTGGACGGTCTGGTCGAATCTGATATCAAGCAAGCTGTCGAAGAGCTCCCGGAGAGTTTCAGGATGCCGGTGCTTCTCGCTGACCTCGAGGGGTTCTCGTACAAGGAAATCGCCGAGATCCTCGATATTCCCATCGGCACCGTGATGTCGCGTCTTCATCGCGGAAGAAAAGCGATGCAAAAGAGGTTGTGGGAATTTGCAAAGCAGCGGGGGCTGCTCCCGGAGGACGCGAAAAGACCATGAGCAAAGACTGCGACGAGGCACTCGAAAATCTCTATCTGTACCTCGACTCCGAGCTCGACTCTTTTAGCTCGGCGAGGATCCGTTCTCATCTCGACGATTGCAAGGGATGCGGACCTTTGTTTGATTTCGAGGGACGTCTCAAGACCGTGGTCAAGGAGCGTCTCGACGAGGATGTGCCGGACGCCGTTGTCGATAGGGTCCGGACCGCTCTTCGCGAAGAGGCCGCAACCGATCTTCAGTAGGCTCGCTACCGCGCCGGCCCCTAGTTAGGCTGTTTTCCATGAAGAGAGCCCTTCGCATCAGTGCAGTTTTGCTTGCTTTCGCCGCCCTTTTTGCACTGATGGCGGTCCCTGTTTTCGCTCAGGAAGAGGAAGAGACCACTGAGCCCACCACTATTTCGGAGAATACCGGTCTCGAGCCCGCCGTACCGATCCCGGTTGATCCGCCCTTGGAGGCTGTGCCCGACTGGACATACCGCTACATGATCCCGACCACCCTTGCCCTTGCAGCTGTGGTCATTCTTCTCACCTCGATCCGGTATTTCACCAACGTCGTTCGCAAGCGGTATCGAATCGTCGAAGAGTGACTTCTCAGCGACCCAACATGGGCCGTCTCGTCGCGAGAATCGCAGGCACATATCCGCTGGCCGAGACCTATCACACCGCTGCCCTCTCGGCGGAGATGCAGCGCCTCACCACGCAGGTGTCGGAAATTGTCCCTGAGGCGACCGGTCTCCAATTGCCGGGGTCGCCGGACACCACTGTGATCGGCCGCACGGAGTGGATCGAACGCAATGTCGCCACGTTTGCCCACCTCACAGAACCGGCGCGCAGACAACTGGAAGAGCGAATGGCCGAGTCCGGCCCGGCGGGTCAGCGCGCAGCTTCGATGGCCGGGACGCTCATGCAGGCCGAGACCAGGGCTGTTCTCAGCATCCTCTCGCGCAAGGTGCTCGGCCAGTACGAGTTGGTTCTCCCAACTGGCGAAAGCGGCGACACCGTTGCCTATGTCGGTCCAAATATCATGCAGATGGAGCGAACTCATCAGTTTCGCCCCTCAGAGTTTCGTTTCTGGGTTGCCCTCCATGAACTGACCCACCGGGCGCAGTTTCAGGGCGTTGCATGGTTGAGGGACTACTTCCTCTCACTAGTGACAGAACTGGTCGACCAATCAAAACCCGAACAGGGACGTCTCGGCCATGTGATGGATGAACTGAACCAGCGCAAGGCTGCCGGCCGGCCTCTGATTGATGAGCGCGGGCTGTTCGGTCTGTTTGCTTCCCCGGAGCAGAACGCTGTCCTAGACAAGGTTCAAGCTCTCATGTCCCTCCTCGAGGGCCACGGCCACGTTGTCATGGACCGGGTTGGGGCCGAGCATCTCCGCAGCCAGAAACGCATGAGCCGGGTTCTCAAGGGTCGACGCCAGGACAAGCGAACCGCCGCTTTCTTCCGGCTGACCGGGCTCGAGATGAAGATCAAGCAGTACAAGGCGGGTGAGCGCTTCGTTCTCTCCGTGGAGCGCGAAGCAAGTTGGGAGACGATCAACCTTGCCTTTCGCGGGGCATCCAGTCTCCCCACACTGGCCGAAATCGAGAACCCTGGCCAATGGCTGGATCGCGTCGCCTGACCGAGTTGCTCCAAGGGGTCTCTGCCAGGCTCGACCTTCCCGACGGACCCCTGGTGGTCGCTCTGTCTGGTGGCGCAGATTCCGCCACTTTGCTGTACCTGTGCGCCGACCTGGGGACACAAACCCGAGCTCTACACGTCAACCATGGATTGGCCCACTCCGACATGATGGAGTCAGCCGCATCTGACGTCGCACAGAGAATCGGGATCGATCTCGACGTAGTGGCGGTCACGGTTCAGGATGGGCCGTCCCCTGAGGGCCAGGCTCGCCGTGCCCGCTATTCGGCCTTCGCTCACAAAACCAGTGAGCGAGAAAGACTTCTGACCGGGCACACACGTGACGACAGCGTGGAGACGACCCTCATGAACCTGGTCAGAGGAACCGGGCCACGGGGCCTCGCGGGCATCCCGTCCTACCGTTCTCCCAATATTCACAGGCCGATGCTCAAGATCACACGCAACGAGACTCGGGAGATCGCGACTCTCACCCTTCTGGGATTTGCCGATGACCCCATGAACGACGACCCCACCTTGACTCGCAACATCGTTCGCTCTCAGGTGATCCCGCTGCTGTCCACTCTCAACCCGCGTCTCGCGGACTCGGTGACACGATTGTCGGCGGCGGTGGCTGCGGACAACGCTTACCTGGATCGGGCCGCCGCCCAGATTCCACTTCAGGTCGGCGATCGCTCGGCGGCGGTTGCCGTCGGGGATCTCCTGGCGGCACCAGGACCAGTGGCCGACCGGTTGTTGAAGATGCTCCTCACACAGGTTGTCGGCCGCGGAGGTGTGACCGCCGACACGCTGGAGCGAACTTGGTCCGTTGTCCTGGGTTCGTCTGTCAGCCAAGACCTCTCATCCGGAGTTGTCGTCGAACGAAGAGGTGCCATGCTCGTCGCGGAGACTCCGAAGAAGCGAGCAGATGTCGAGGACGTTTCTCTAACCCCCGGTAGGCACCGTTCCGGCCGCGTCGAGTTCGACGTCCTTTCACACGATGGCCCTTGCAGAGTTGCCCCACTGAGCGCCTGGCAGGCGATTTTTCCGGCTGACACCAAATTGGCAGCCGGGCCTGATGGGGTCGTGACCGCCGACGGAGAGCCGGCCTGGACGCCAGGGGAGAAGCGTCACCCGGTCGCCTGGTACGAGCCGGGTTCCGTCGGCTACCTTTCTATCTTCGCCAAAGAGGTAATTGGATGAACATCAGGCCCCTGATCACAGCTGAGCAGATCGATGACAAGCTCAGGGAGATAGGTCAGCAGATCTCTGAGGACTATGCCGGCAAGGAGGTCTTGCTTGTTGGAGTGCTCCGTGGGGCGTTCATGGTGATGGCCGACCTGGCCCGTCATATCGACCTGCCTTGTGAGTTCGACTTCATGGCTGTCTCGTCATACGGGGCGTCGACACAGACGTCGGGTGTGGTGAGGATCCTCAAGGATCTCGACGAGGAAATCGAAGCGCGACATGTCCTCATTGTCGAGGACATCATCGACTCCGGTCTAACCCTGAACTACCTGATCAAGAGTCTCCGCGTGCGCAGGCCCGAATCTCTGGAGATCGCAACACTTCTCCTGAAAGAGGGGATTCAACGGGTTCCCATCGACGTGAAGTACACAGCGTTCACCATCGGCCCCGAATTCGTGGTCGGATACGGGCTTGACTATGCGGGCAAGTACCGAAATCTTCCTTATGTGGGCGTGATGGGCGACGACTTATAGGAGAGTGGGGTTCGACTATTCGGCGTCCCGGCGTAGCATTGAGAGTCAACCCCTTTTCAATCTGAGGTTTTTGTGAATCGCACTCTCCGAACTCTGGTGATCTATGGGATGTCGATCATCCTCGTCGCCATCCTCTTCTCGTGGTGGTTCGACCAGGTGTCCGGCCCTGAAGAGATCCCCATTTCCCAGTTCGTGGAGAATGTTGAGGATGGCACGTACAGCGAGGTCGTTCTTCTCGGGCGCTCCCAGCAAGCTGGGGGCCGACTGATCGATAGTGCCGCTGAAGAGGGCGCCTTCGACCACATAGCCAACTACGTCGAAGGTTTTGAGATCCAGTTGACGGCCACTATCGAGGAATCGGGTATTCCCTGGTCTACCGACCCGGAGCCTCCCAGCTTCTGGGAGCTTCTCATCAGCTTCCTCCCATGGCTTTTCCTGCTTGGTTTCATGGTCTTCATCTTCATGCAGATGCAGGGTGGCGGAAATCGCGTCATGCAGTTCGGCAAGTCCAAGGCGAAACTCGTCACCAAGGACCAGCCCAAGGTGACATTCGAAGATGTTGCAGGCCTCCTCGAGGCCAAAGAGGAATTGGAGGAGATCAAGGACTTCCTGGCCAACCCGGACCCGTATCGGCAAATGGGCGCGAAGATCCCCAAAGGTGTTCTACTTTTCGGGCCTCCGGGCACCGGGAAAACCCTGCTCGCCAGGGCTGTGGCCGGAGAAGCCGGAGTCCCATTCATGGCGATATCCGGCTCAGAATTCGTCGAGATGTTTGTGGGTGTCGGTGCCGCGCGAGTTCGAGACTTGTTTGAGCAGGCCAAGCAGAGCGCTCCGGCGATTGTCTTCATTGACGAAATCGATGCAGTCGGGCGTCACCGAGGCGCGGGTCTTGGCGGTGGTCACGACGAGAGGGAGCAGACGCTCAACCAACTGCTCGTCGAGCTTGATGGCTTCGAGGGCAACAGCGGTGTGATCGTCATGGCTGCCACCAACCGGCCTGACATCCTCGATCCAGCGTTGCTCCGCCCTGGGCGATTCGACCGCCAGATCGTCGTCGACGCCCCCGATATTGAAGGTCGGGCTGCCATTCTGGCTGTCCACTCCAAGGGTAAACCTCTGGCAGGCGAGATTGATCTCGATGTTCTGGCCCGTCGCACTCCTGGCTTCACCGGAGCTGACCTGGCCAACCTGATCAACGAGGCGGCACTGCTTGCAGCCAGACATCACAAGAAGGAAATCACAATGGTCGAGCTCGAAGAGGCCATTGACCGCGTCATCGCAGGCCCCGAGCGGAAGTCCAAGTTGCTGACTGAAGACGAGAGGAAAGTCATCGCGTACCACGAGACCGGGCACGCTCTTGTTGGATTCGCCCTTCCCAACTCTGACCCCGTTCACAAGGTGACAATCGTCGCCAGAGGTCGTTCGCTTGGCCACACCCTGGCTCTTCCGACACACGACAAATTCCTGTCGCGGCGAAGCGAACTGGTAGATCAATTGGCGATGCTGCTCGGTGGACGCACCTCTGAGGAGATCATTTTTGCCGACCCCACTACGGGCGCCTCCGATGATATCGAGAAGGCCACGTCCATCGCCCGGCGCATGGTCATGGAGTACGGCATGAGCGACGAGCTCGGCCCAATGCAGTATGGAAAGCCCGCCGGCGAGGTTTTCCTTGGGCGGGACTATGCCCGGCAGCAGGATTACTCAGACCAGGTCGCAGCAGTTATCGACGAGTCGGTCAGGAAGCTGATCACCGCGGCGCACGACGAAGCCCGCAGCATCCTGGAGCGACACTCCGATGCTATGGAGCGAATGGTACAAGCCCTGCTAGACACTGAGACGGTCGATCGTGATGCGGTGGCCGAACTCTTCAAAGATGTTCCCAAGTGGGAGCACGACGCGATGGGCTCGCTCCGCATCAAGTATCCGGATAACCCGGTTTTGCCTCAGGAGCACGAACAGATAGCTGCCGCCAAAAAGCCTGAGGAGGAGCCTGACGAAGTCACCGAATCTCTGAAGCTGGACCGCAAGCTCCCCAAGACCGGCGGGCGACCGGCCGAGGCCTGAGCCACGGCGGGGGACCCTCAGGCATCGACTCGCCGGATCGTCAGATCGCCTGACACCAGTTTGGCCTTGATCGTCATCTGACGCTCGCTGCGGGGTGTGTCCGGCGCCGGTTTCGGTAACTTCAGATCGCCGGACAGGAGCGTGACATCCAGGTCGAGCCGGGTCCCCGCGGGAACCCCGATGATGGCGGTCCCCGACATGGACTTGAAGATCGCCCGTCTTCCCGTGAAGCGCTCGATCGTGACGTCGCCTGATGCTGTTGAGGCGTTCACCGGGCCGGTGCCGACTCCCATGTGAATGTCGCCTGAAGCTGCGGCGAAGTTGGCCTTCCCGTCACATTCACCGACGCTGGCGTCCCCGGATGCGCTGTTGATCTTGAGGTCATTGATGACCGTTCCGATGTTCGCATTGCCGCTGGCCGTCTTGATGATGGCACTCTCGGCCTGCGCTATCTCGATCTCACCAGAAGCGGTTTTGGCATCGACCCTCCCCAACGGTCCGCTGCATTCGATCTTTGCTGAGGCTGTTCCGACGGTTGCATCAGTCCCGTCGGGGACCTCGATCACAACGTAGGCGGAGTCGCGGGCCGACCATCTCGTGTTCTTGTCGGAGGAGACGTAGATGAGGTCGCCTCGCTGTTCCACCATGAACCCCGGGTCATCGGTGTCGACCCTGACCTTGATCGTCCCGTCGTTTCCGGTCTTCACCTCCACACGACCGGTCTGAATGTGAACGTCGATTTCCGCGTTGCGGCCGACGCTGAATTCCTGGGTGATCACAGCTCGATTGTGGCGCGGTGTCTGGTTGCGCCGCTTTTCGTGGTCTGAGTCTGAGACTTGAGGGTGTCGATGACGAACGTATTCACCGACTCGCCCGACGTGGATGCTGCATCGGCAACCAGATCCTTGAGGTAACCGGGGAGTCTGATCGTGATGCGGGCCTCGTCAACGTCACCATCCGGCCGTGGTGGGGGAGGAGGCACTGCTTCTCCGTCATCTACGACGGTCAACTCCGGGTCACCGTCTACGAGTCGGATGTCCACTTTCTGGGTTCCCAGCTGACTGGAAACCTCGGTGGCCGCCATTGCCACAACATCCATGAGAGTTTGACGGATGGCTGGTTGAAGGGCTGCCATCAATTGGACTCCTGCCTCCGCCACATCGGGCCCGGCGACACGAAGCTGTGTTTCGACGGCGTTCTCGAGACCGGACACGGCGTGGGAGAGCTGCATTTCAGCGAGCTTTCCTCACGCCGCTACGGATTCGCTGGTCGAGAATTGCTTCAACCGCGTTCAGTGTGGTTACGAACAACATATCTTTCCCCCTATGTGGTGGCAGGTCTGATGACAATGTGATGTCATTATGACGTCACTATACTGTCGCAACAATGTCGCTGTCAACCTTTCTTTCTCGATATTCCGGGAATTCCCCGGCGAACCGGCGTAGTTTCCATACGGTGATGACAGAAATAGATCAAGGAAGAATCGAGAAGGCCGTTCGGGAGATCCTCGAGGCAGTTGGAGAGGATCCGATGCGTGAGGGCCTCATCAAGACACCGGAACGTGTGGCCCGTTTCTATGCCGAGGTGTTCCAGGGTCTCCACAAGGACCCAGGCGACGTCGTCGACGCCTTCTTTGGGGAAGAGCACTATCAGGAGATAGTCATGGTCAAGGAGATTCCCTTCTACTCGATGTGCGAGCACCACCTCGTCCCCTTTCATGGAGAGGCTCATGTCGCCTACCTGCCTCAGGGGCGAGTGACCGGGTTGTCCAAACTCGCACGACTCGTTGAAGGATTTGCCCGGCGACCCCAGATGCAAGAACGATTGACGGCCCAAGTGGCCGACTGTCTTCAAGAGCGCCTTGACCCACTCGGTGTGTTGGTTGTCGTCGAAGCCGAGCATCTCTGCATGTCGATGCGAGGGGTGAAGAAACCCGGTGCAACCACCGTCACATCTGCTGTGAGGGGGCTCATGCAGTCAAATCCGGCGACCCGATCCGAGGCGATGTCGCTTCTGTTCGGCACGGGGTGATCGCAGCGCCCGGACATCGGTGGCGACTGAGAACGAGAGAGCTGGATCTGTCCGGGGGTGCCTTGATGGGAGTTCTCAATGTCACACCGGACTCTTTCTCCGATGGCGGGCTGCACCTAGATCCCGGCGTCGCCGTCTCACATGGACTCGCCATGGTGCAACAAGGAGCAGAAATCATCGATGTGGGTGGTGAGTCAACTCGGGCAGGCTCGTTGTCTGTCCTCGATGAGGTGGAGATGGAGCGTGTGCTTCCAGTCGTTGAAGGGCTGTGCCGCCAAGGAGTCACCGTGAGCATCGATACGTCAAAGCCGGTAGTGGCTGAGGCGGCTTTTTCCCGAGGCGCCGAAATCCTGAACGACGTGAGAGCATGCCGAGAGCCAGGGATGGCTGAATTGGTCGCCGAAGCGGGGTGCGGCGTGGTGTTGATGCACATGCTGGGGACGCCTAGGGACATGCAGCTAGATCCAAGCTATGAGGATGTGGTCGCAGAGGTCGAGGAGTTTCTCGTCGAGAGAATGGAGCGGGTGAACGCGGCGGGTGTCGACCCCTCATCCATTGTCATCGACCCCGGGATCGGGTTCGGGAAGACACTCGATCACAACCTCTCGCTGATCAGAGGCCTGAAGTCGCTGACACGTCATGCACCGGTGGTTTTGGGAGCCTCACGAAAACGGTTCCTTGGTACGATCACCGGGGCAAGCTCCCCGGTAGATCGAGACTTGGCGACCGCTATCACGACGACGGTCGGTTTCTTGAACGGTGCCAGGGTTTTTCGTGTTCACGATGTTGCCAGTTCCAGGCAGGCGCTGGCGCTAACTGCCGCTATCGTGGCGGCTTGATGGGACGGATGGTCGCTGGCCTAAAGCCCCGGGGTTTCACCTGGGTTATCAATGATCGCCTCGCCGTATCGGATCGAGTCGGGGGTTCAGGATTCCAACATCGACGTGTGCGGCGCGAGGAAGAGATCACTTGGCTGGTGGAAGAGGCCAGTGTCAACACAATCGTGTCAATGCTTCCCGGTAACCAGAATTTGGCCGCCTATCGCCAGGCGGGAATCGCTACTTACTCCGTTCCCGTCAACACCCCAATCGAGGGCGACGAGGTTGCAAGATTCTTCGCCACTCTCGACAAAGCTCTCGATCGTGGCCACGCCAAGGTGCTGGTCCACCGCGAGGTCATCGACGACACAATGGGTGGTTTGCTCGGCGGTTACCTCGTTGCGTCGGAGCTTGTGAGTGATCCGATTCTGGCCCTTGCCGTGATCCAGCAGATTCTGGGTCGCGCGCTGGGCCCCGAGGGTCGATCCCTCATCCCTGCCGTCGTTTCGTGACCGATCGGATCGACCTCAGAGGAGTTGAGGTTTACGCGAAACACGGGGTCCTTGAGTCTGAGCAAACGCGGGCGCAGGTCTTCCGGATCGACGTGACCGTCTTTCTCGACCTTTCCAGATCCGGGGAGACAGACGCATTGACCGACACATTTGACTACGGAGTGATGGCGAACGAGGTGAGAGAGGTTGTTGGTGGAGAATCTCACGCCTTGATCGAAAAAGTGGCAGCTCGGGTTGCCGAGACAATCCTGGCCCACCCTGGGGTGGAGCGGACACAGGTCACGATTCACAAACCAGAAGCGCCGATCGACGCTGCTGTCGATGATGTGTCTGTGACCATCGACAGAAGCCGGTGACCCGGTACGCCCTTGGACTCGGCTCGAATATTGGCGATCGCCTCGCGAATCTGCGTTTTGCAGTCGAGCGTCTCGGTGATGTCGGAGGGGTTGGCCCCGTTTCCAGCCTGTATGAGTCGGCTCCGGTCGGTGGGCCGGTGCAAGGTCCATTCCTGAATGCTGTTGTCGTTGTCGAATCCGATCTGGAACCTCTCGCCCTGCTGGAGCGGCTTCAAGAAATCGAGGCCGAAGCCGGCCGGGTGAGAGGGACTCGCTGGGGCCCGAGAACGTTGGATCTCGACATTGTCTCCTCGGACGGGAACTCGGTCTCTGAGGGGGCTCTCGAGATCCCACACCCAAGGGCTGCCAGGCGTGAGTTTGTGCTTCGCCCTCTTGCCGAGGTGTGGCCGGAAGCTCGTGTGACGCCCGATACCCGCGCCTCCGAAGCCCTCGAAGAGGTAGGCAACCAGGGGGTCGACCGTCTGGCCCGCGTTTGGGCTGGGGATGAGCAACCCTGGCTGGGCCGGCTGTTTGTCGGGCTTCAATTTGCTTGGTTTCTCGCGATTGCGCTTGCCATGGCCTCCGACGGGAAATTGCCGGAAGGCTCCGTCGATGTCACTCGCGTCGTCGGAGCGATCGTGGCGGTCATCGGAGCCGCTCTTGCTTTCGTATCCTCGCGGCGTCTTGGCCCGGGTCTCACCGCTCTCCCGGAACCTCGCGCGGATGCGGTCTTGATCGAGACCGGCCCATATGCCCTGGCGAGACATCCGATCTATGGCGGTGTGACGTTGTTCATCTTCGGTGCAGCCATGATCGTGGACAGCCTCACCGGTGTGTTCCTCAGTCTGGCGCTGCTGCCGTTCTTCTATCTGAAGTCCGAGTATGAGGAGCGCAC
>QIDW01000135.1 GCA_003230435.1 Acidimicrobiia bacterium
CGTGACCAGTTGTCCGGTCGAGCAGTGGCGATGATGTTCTTCGAGTCCTCAACCCGCACTCGTCTCTCCTTCGAGCTCGCCACCAACCGTCTCGGAGCCGACCTGATGACCCTTGATCCGGACACTGCCTCAACGAAGAAAGGGGAGTCTCTTAGAGACACCGCGCTGACGGTCACTGCGATGGGCGCAGACATCCTCGTGGTCAGGCATTCCGAGGCGGGGGTTCCGGATGCCATTCACGACTGGACTGGCGTGCCGGTGGTGAACGCTGGTGATGGGGCTCATGAACATCCGACACAGGCGCTCCTGGATGCGGTGACGCTTCATCAGCGCTTCGGGTCACTCGAAGGCCTGCGTATGGGCATTGTTGGGGATATCCGGCAGAGTCGGGTCGCGGGAAGCTTGTTTCATGCCATGCCGTCTCTAGGCGTCGAATCCATTCTGATCGGCCCCGAATCTCTTCTTCCCGAACACGAGCCGGCAGGCTTTGCTATGTCCACCGAACTCGACAGCCATCTCGGTGACCTGGACGTTGTCTATCTACTGAGGGTGCAGCGGGAAAGAGGCACCCGGATCCCTGACGACTACATCGAGAGGTTTCGGATCGATTCGAACAGGGCAGCCGTCATGAAACCGGAGGCCGTAGTCATGCACCCGGGTCCGATGAATCGTGACGTCGAGATAACCGGAGATGTTGCCGATGGCCCCCGTTCGCTGATTCTGAGCCAGGTGGCCAACGGCGTACCGACCCGGATGGCTGTGCTGGCAGCCCTCAGGGATGGGCTCACATGATTCTGATCAGGGGTGGCAGGGTGTTCTCAGACAGCACCTTCTCGAGAGGTGGTTTCGAGGTCAAGGACGTGTTGATCGACGGCGATCGGATCGCAGCCGTGGGAAGCGTCGACACCGACGAAGTCAGCGAGGTGGTGGATGCCTCCGGGTGTCTGGTTGGCCCTGGTTTCGTGGATATACACACCCATCTCCGCGAGCCGGGCCATACCTGGAAAGAAGACATTGCCTCAGGGTCCGCGGCGGCTGTTGCCGGCGGTTTCACGGCTGTTGTGGCCATGCCGAACACGGATCCACCGATCGACGAGGTGAAGATTGTTGAGGAGGTAGCGCTTCGTGGAGACGAGGTCGGTCTGGTGGAGGTCGCAGTAGCCGGCGCGATGACACAGGGCCGCGCCGGTGTGGTTCCATCTGACATCGAGGGTCTCTACGAGTGCGGGGTGAGGGTCTTCACCGACGACGGGGACTCTGTCGACGATACCGATGTCCTCCATTCGGTCATGGTGCGGATAGCTGCTCTCCCTGGAGCCGTCGTATTCCAGCATGCCGAGGACGTTTCGATGACCGTCGACGGGCATATGCACGAGGGGTCGATGTCGGTCCGGTTGGATGTCGGTGGACTTCCTGCCGAAGCGGAGATGGAGGTGGTTAGACGTGACCTCGACCTGGTGCGTGAGACGGGCGCCAGGTATCACTGTCAACATGTGTCAGCAGCGGGAACGGTCGAATTGATCCGTCACGCCAAAGCCGAAGGCCTGCCAATCACGGCGGAAGTCACACCACACCATCTCTCGTTTGACGACACCGCGCTGGCGGATCTCGACACCAACTTCAAGATGTATCCACCCCTTCGGTCGAGTGACGACCGAAGGGTATTGAGGGAAGCGCTAGATGACGGGACGATCGATGTGGTGGCCACCGACCACGCACCCCACGCGCCCGAGGAGAAGGCCACATCATTCGGAGAGGCGCCACGCGGCGTCATCGGACTCGAGACGGCCGCCGCGGCTGTATGGGAAGTCGTCAAAGATCCGGCACTCATGTTCCAAGCGCTGAGTCTGAATCCAGCCTCTATCGCGTGCCTCGGAGAGCAGGGTCGGCCTATTGCTGTTGGAGAGCCGGCGAACATCGTCGTCTTCGATCCACGACACGAATGGACACCTGACAGGTTCGTGTCCCGGTCATCGAACAGTCCCTACAAGGGTCGTCTCTTGAGAGGGCGTCCGCTGCTCACAGTGCACCGCGGAAGGATCGTCCACAGGCTGAGAGGAGTCGCATGAGAGGGAAAGTGTCGGCACTTCTGGCGACAGCAGACGGAGAGGTTTTTCGGGGGAGCTCGGTGGGCGGACCCGGTGTCGTCACCGGAGAGGCTGTTTTCAACACATCGATGACGGGTTACCAGGAGATCCTGACCGACCCTTCATATGCGGGACAGGTTGTTGTGATGACCTCTCCCCACATTGGCAACTACGGCGTTGTCGACTTCGATGCGCAGTCTTCGAGTCCGGCCGTCGCCGGATTCATCATGCGAGCCCTCTCGCGAAGGGAATCGAGCTGGAGGTCGGAGGGAAGCCTTGCTGACTACCTCCGGCGTCATGATGTCGTTGCTGTCAGTGACGTCGACACCCGCCGGCTCACCCGACACATACGAGATCGAGGTGCCATGCCGATTGCCATGGGTTCAGACGTGTCTGAAGCCGAGCTGATAGACATGGCGGCTGAAGCTCCGACCATGGCTGGCCAGGACCTGGTCAGCCAGGTCACCACGCGTGAGTCGTACCGTCTCGACGCTGAAGGCGATACCCAGGGCCTCGTAGTGGCCATTGACCTCGGCATGAAGACGGACATCCTTCGCAACCTGACAGGCCGCGGGTTCGAAGTTGCAGTCGTTCCGGCGGCGACGGACGCCAAGACGATCCTCGAGATGTCGCCCACCGGAGTCTTCCTGTCCAACGGACCCGGCGACCCTGAGCCTCTATCAGCCACAACCACAGCTCTGCGAGACCTGCTTGGCAAACGGCCTCTGTTTGGTATCTGCCTCGGCCATCAGGTCCTCGGGCTTGCCGTGGGCGCATCCACGTTCAAGCTCCCGTTTGGCCATCATGGCGGGAATCATCCCGTGCGGCGCCTGGATGACAACCGTGTCGAGATCACGGCCCAGAATCACGGTTTTGCCGTCGATTTGTGGTCTTTGAGCGACGACGACCAACCTGAGAGGGAAGCACTCGTCGGACGAAACCTTTTGCCAGAGGTGGTTGACACACCATTCGGCCCGGTGCGCCCAACACACCAGAATCTGAATGACGGCACGCTGGAGGGAATGGTTCTCGAAGCGATCCCCGCCTTCTCCGTCCAATATCATCCTGAATCAGCCCCCGGCCCCAGCGACGCCCGAGGGTTGTTCGACGACTTCGTCAGGTTGATGGAAGAGGCCGGCTGATGCCTCCCCGTCGCGACATCAGGTCGATCCTCGTAATCGGCTCCGGGCCGATTGTGATCGGGCAGGGGTGCGAATTCGACTACTCGGGCACGCAGGCGGCCAAGGTTCTCAGCGCCGAGGGCTACCGGGTCATTCTCGTCAATTCGAACCCTGCGACGATCATGACAGACCCCGAGTTTGCCGACGCCACATACATCGAACCGATTACTTCCGAGGTGGTGGCCGAAGTGATCGCCCGGGAACGCCCGGACGCACTGCTCCCGACCCTTGGCGGACAAACGGCTCTGAACGTCTCGGCCGAATTGGCCCGTAGCGGGGTCCTCGAGCGTCACGGGGTCCAGATGATTGGTGCTGGACTCGAAGCAATCAACAAGGCCGAGGATCGGGGGAGATTCAAGGAGACAATGGAGATGGTGGGTCTGGAAGTGCCCCGCGCCGGGTATGCCAGATCGATGCCTGAGGCGTTGAGCATCGCCAAAGACATCGGTTACCCGGTGATGGTGCGCCCCTCCTTCATCCTCGGGGGTAGCGGCACTGGAATCGCCGACACAGAAGAGGACCTACACGACATCGCCAAGGACGGTTTTACCACCTCACCGGTCGGAGAGATCCTTGTGGAGGAGTCGGTTCTCGGGTGGAAGGAGTACGAGCTGGAAATCATGCGCGATGGCGCTGATAACGCGGTGATCGTGTGCTCAATCGAGAACTTCGACCCGATGGGCGTCCACACCGGAGATTCGATCACGGTGGCTCCGATCCAGACCCTGTCCGATCGCGAGTACCAGGAGATGCGGGACGACGGGATCAAGGTCTTACAAGCAATAGGTGTTGAAACCGGTGGCTCCAACGTGCAGTTCGCCGTTGATCCCGAGACGGGCAGGCGGCTTGTCATCGAGATGAATCCCCGTGTGAGCAGATCATCTGCCCTTGCCTCCAAGGCGACCGGGTTTCCCATCGCCAAGATCGCCGCACTTCTCGCCGTTGGTTACACACTCGACGAGATCTCCAATGACATCACGGGAGCGACCCCCGCGTCATTCGAGCCAGCGCTCGACTATGTCGTTGTGAAAATCCCGAGATTCGATTTTGCCAAGTTCCCGTCGGCTTCAACGAGGCTTGGCACATCGATGCGGAGTGTCGGTGAGGCCATGGCGATAGGTCGGACGTTCCCAGAGGCTCTGCAGAAGGCTCTGCGAAGCCTCGAGATTGGACGAGCCGGGCTCAATGCTGATCTGTTGGAGGACCGGGTCATGGCGCTCGACGACGACGACCTCGTCGATGCGGTTAGAGAGCCAACGCCGGATCGGGTCTTTGCCATGGGTGAGGCGTTGCGCCGCGGTTGGACCGTAGAAGATGTGTCGGACATGTCGATGGTCGATCCCTGGTTTGTCGACCAGATGAGCGAGATCATCGAAGTCCGGGAGGCGCTCGAAACTTCCACCGATGTCGCCATCCTCCTAGAGGCCAAGCGGTACGGCTTCTCCGACCGTCAGATCGCCCATCTGTGGGGTCGTGAAGAGGCTGATGTGCGGGAGTTGCGCAGCTCTGTTGGCATTACGCGCACGTTCAAGACCGTGGACACCTGTGCGGCCGAGTTTGAGGCCCTGACACCCTACATGTACGGCACCTTCGAAGATGAAAGTGAAGTCAAGCCTGCCAAAAAGCCGCGTGTCGTTGTACTCGGTTCCGGGCCCAACCGCATCGGCCAGGGGATCGAGTTCGACTACTGCTGTGTGCATGCGAGTTTCGCGCTGCGCGATGCCGGCTACGAGACGGTCATGATCAACTGCAACCCCGAGACGGTCTCGACCGATTACGACACGTCTGATCGTCTGTACTTCGAGCCGCTGACGACCGAAGATGTTCTCGCCGTCATTGACGCCGAGAAGCCAGACGCAGTGATTGTTCAGCTGGGAGGTCAAACGCCACTCAACCTGGCGGAGGAACTCGCTGCCGCAGGAGTTGTCATTGCCGGGACTTCGCCGGCTTCGATCGCTCTTGCCGAAGACCGGGAGCAATTTGCCGAGATCTGTCGCAATCTCGGTCTCAAACAACCGCCTGCGGGTTCGGCAACATCTGCTGCCGAGGCTGATGACGTCGTAGACCAGATTGGTCTGCCGGTCGTGGTTCGGCCTTCGTTTGTTCTCGGGGGGCGCAAGATGAAGGTGATCTACAGTCCAGAGGAGTTGGGCACTTATGTGAGAGAGATCTACGGGGAGGGTGACCCCGATGTCGTCTCCAACCCAATTCTGATCGACCGTTTCTTGGAGTCCGCGGTCGAGGTGGACGTCGATGCGGTTTTTGACGGCTACGAACTTCTCGTGGGAGGAGTCATGGAGCATGTCGAGGAGGCAGGAATCCACTCCGGGGACTCCGGGTGTGTCACTCCGCCTCCGACCCTCTCGGATGAGGCCAGCAAGGAGATTCTCAGGGCGACGAGGGAGTTGGCAGCTGCTCTTGCAGTCCAGGGGCTCATCAACATTCAGTTCGCGGTCAAGGGTGATGACGTGTATGTCCTCGAGGTGAACCCTCGGGGAAGTCGAACCGTCCCCTTCATCTCGAAGGCGAAGGGGATTCCGCTCGCCCGAATCGCAGCCAGGGTCATGATGGGATCCAGAATCGAGGAACTTCGATCCGAGGGCCTGATCCCGAAGGAGCGAAACGGCGCCGACTTCGTCGCGGTGAAAGAGGCCGTTCTCCCGTGGGACCGGTTTCCTGAAGAAGACTCGGTACTCGGTCCCGAGATGAAGGCGACAGGCGAGGTGATGGGGATCGGTTCCGACGTGGGTGTCGCCTACGGCAAGGCCTTGCTCGCCGCCGGACACGTGCTGGCAGATCGGGGGCGGGTGTTTCTCTCCTTTGCCGATCGAGACAAGCCGATGGGTCTTGCCGTGGCTCAGGCTTTCACACTGCTCGGTTTTGACCTGGTTGCCACCAAAGGCACAGCACGCTTTCTCCGCCATCATGCGATCGAGACCGAAGTGGTGAACAAGGTTGGCGAGGGTCCTCGGGACATAGGTGAGAGACTCGAGAACGGTGAAGTTCAGCTGGTTGTGAACACGCCACGCGGAGGGAGGGCGCGGTCAGACGGAAGAAAGATCCGTCAATCTGCCCGGCGGCATGCTGTTCCCTGCGTCACCACCATTCAGGGAGGCCTCGCGGTGGCCCGGAGTCTGAGGGCGGGCCCGGGAGCAATCAACCGTCCGAGGAGTTTGCAGGAATGGCATCGCGGTCGTTAGCGACCTCCGTTGGAAAGGTAGCCCTGAGGTCGCCTCTGGTGGCCGCGTCGGGGACCGTTGGGTCGGTGTGGGAATGGGCCGAAGTGGCAGATGTTCGACCCTACGGAGCCGCTGTGGCCAAATCTGTCTCCCCGGAGGCGTGGCAAGGACGACCTGCCCCGCGACTGGCTCCGACTACCACCGGGATGTTGAACGCCGTCGGGATCCAGAACCCGGGGATCGCCAGTTGGGTCGAAACGATGAAGCCGCTGATTCCCCGCCTCCGGGTCCCGGTATGGGGATCGGCCGTTGCAGGCGACGCGGACGGATTCGTCCACGTAGCCAAAGGCCTGGTTTCGGCCGGAGTCACCGCCGTCGAAGTCAACCTCTCCTGCCCGAATCTGGAGGATGGCGAGATGTTCTCCTTCACCGCGAACCGGAGCAGTGACGTGATCGAGGCTGTCAGCGGTGCTGTCGACGTCCCCGTCGGGGCGAAACTGTCACCCAACACACCCGACATCGTGGGAGTGGCCGAGGCATGTCGCGACGCTGGCGCAGACTTCGTCGTCCTCACCAACACCGCGTTCGGATTTGGGCTGTCGCTCCCGGACCGAAAACCCTTGCTCTCAGGAGGAGTCGGCGGATACAGCGGGCCTGGTCTGAAACCGTTGTCGCTTCGCTGCGTGTACGAAGTTGCCAGAGCAATTCCCGATCTTGGAATCGTCGGATGCGGAGGAGTCTCATCCGGCGCAGATGTTGCGGAGTATCTCGTCGCTGGAGCATCGGCGGTGGAGCTCGGGACCGTTCATCTTGCCGAACCAAAGGCCGGGATTCGGATCACGAAAGAGCTTGTAGGTCTCATGGCGAAGCTCGGTGTCGAAAGTGTCGCCGACCTGGTCGGGACGGTCAGGTCGTGGTGAACCCGATTCTTGTGGCTCTCGACGTGCCGGACCTGGCCCGAGCTGAGCGTCTGGCCCGGTCCCTCGATGGTTATGTAGGAGGATTCAAAGTGGGATTGGAACTCCTCATGAGCGAGGGGCCTGAGTCTGTTTCCAGAATTGCGGAGTTCGGGCTGCCGGTGTTCGCCGACGCGAAGCTTCACGACATCCCGAACACAACGGAACGCGCCGCTCGAGAACTCGCTGCTCATGGTGCTCGTTGGGTCACGGCACACGCCACAGGGGGAAGCCGGATGGTCGAAGCAGCTGCATCCGGGCTCAACGCTGGTGCGGAGGGTCGGAAGGTGGGTGTCCTCGCCGTCACCGTGCTCACGTCCCTCGACCAGACCGACCTCGAGACTTTGGGCATGTCGGGCACTGTTCAAACCCGGTCTGTGGAGCTTGCCCGGCTGGCCAGGGTCGCCGGAGCGGAGGGTGTGATCTGTTCGCCTCTCGAGGTCGCCTCGGTGAAGGCACTGTCTGCAGAGTTGCTTGCGGTTACTCCAGGAATTCGCCCAGGCGGGTTCGACCAGGGCGATCAGAAGCGGACAGCTACACCGGTCGAGGCTGTCCGGGCAGGGGCCGACTTCATCGTCGTGGGAAGAGCCATCACCGAGGCGTCGGACCCCGTCGCGTCAGCCTCAGCGATCGTGGAGTCACTGCGCTCGGCAGCGCTCTAGCCGTCCCCGGGTGATTGCTCTGGCTATGGTCGATAGTGTTGTCTGGCACTGTCCAGATACCCGAGCGAGGAGTCACACAAGCCATGGCACAGCCACCACAGCTGACCGACGAGCAGCGAATGAAGGCTCTCGAGAAGGCCGCCGAAGCACGACGGGTTCGAGCAGAGGCCAAAGAGCTTCTCAAGACCGGTTCCAAGACACTCTCCGAGCTATTCGACGAGGCCGATAGCGAGGAGCTTTTGGCAGGCTTGAAAGTCGCGTCTCTCATCGCGGCTATGCCCGGCACGGGGAAGATCAAAGCGAAGCGCCTCATGGAATCGATCGGGATCGCGGAGAATCGACGAATCCGAGGGCTCGGAGACAGGCAAAAGAAGGCATTGCTCGCCGAGTTCTCTTGACCGGGCGGATCATTGTCATGTCCGGGCCTTCAGGCTCCGGAAAGACCAGCATCATCAGAAAGCTGCTCGAGCGCCTCGACATCTTGTTTTCTGTTTCTGCGACAACCCGTCCGCCTCGGCCCGGCGAGACCCAGGGCGTCGATTACTACTTTGTCACTACAGAAGAGTTTGAGGAGATGATCACTAGAGACGCCCTCCTGGAGTGGGCGATCTACAGCGGGAACCACTACGGGACGCCGTCGGACCCCATCGAAACGGAGACCGCGGCCGGAAGAGATGTGCTTCTGGATATCGAGATCAAAGGCGCACGACAGGTTCGGGCACTGCGGCCTGATGCCCTCATGATTTTCGTGACACCCCCTTCAAATGAGGTACTCGAACAGAGGTTGCGATCAAGAGGGGACACCTCGAGCCAGGATATCGCCAGTCGTTTGATGATCGCAGAGTCACAGCTCAAAGAGGCGCCAAGCCTGTTTGATCACATTGTGGTAAACGAGGTTCTGGAGCATGCGGTCGACGAAGTCGCGAATCTGATTATCGACTCCCGATGAGGTAGCCTTAGGCCAACATCACCTCAAAGGACCTAATGAAAATCGAAGACGTCATCGACCAGATCGGCAACAGATTCGCCACAGTTGTGGTGTCGGCTCGTCGTGCCCGCCAGATCAACAGCTACTTTCATCAACTCGGTGTCGGCTACGGAGAATTCGTGCCCCCGCAGGTGCAGACGCTCTCCCGGAAGCCGTTGACGATTGCCATGGAAGAGATCGCCGAGGGCAAGGTCGCCGTCGAGGCCGTCGAGGAATAAATGCTCCAAGGTCGGCGAGTTCTGCTCGCCGTCACCGGGGGTGTCGCAGCCTACAAGTCCGCTTTTCTCGCCCGTCGCCTCGTGGAGGCAGGTGCCGAGGTAAAGGTGGTTCTCACCGAGTCAGCGCGTGAATTCATAGGTGCCGCGACTTTCGGGGCCATCACCGGTGGCCAACCCATTACGTCGCTGTTTGGCGAGACCATTGTGTCTCCACACACCGACCTCGCCCGATGGTGCGACGTGGTGATCGTTGCCCCCGCCACAGCATCGACCATCGGGAAAGTGGCCAATGGCATTTCATCGGATCTGGTGTCAGCGTTGATTCTTGCCACCCGGTCGCCTGTGTTGATCGCGCCCGCAATGCACACGGAGATGTGGGAGCACCCGGCGACGCAGAGAAACATCAAAACCCTCCAGAGCGACGGCTACTTGCTCATTGGACCCGAATCGGGTGCCTTGGCTGGGGGTGATGTCGGCATGGGCCGCGTGTCGGAACCAGACGAGATCGTCGAGGCAGTCGAGGCGATACTCAGCCCGAGCGATTCGGCTTTGCGTGTCCTGGTCACAGCCGGCGGCACCAGGGAGCCACTCGATCCAGTCAGGTATCTAGGCAATCGCTCGTCAGGGAAAATGGGTCATGCAATCGCGGATGAAGCCGCTCGCCGTGGATTCAGAGTCACCCTTGTCACCGCAGCCAACATGAATGCCCTGCCGGCGGTCAAGGTCGTCAGCGTGGAGACGGCCGACGAGATGTTAGAAGCTGTTTCCGGTGAGGGCATCGATGTTGCGATCATGGCTGCAGCGGTGGCCGATTTCCGCCCTTCGAAGTCGAGTGAGGACAAGATATCAAGAGCGGATGGCCTTGATTCGATCGAGTTGAGCCCAACGCCTGATGTTCTGGCCTCCGTCGTGGCCCGCGACGCTAAGCCGTTTGTTGTCGGTTTCGCCGCCGAGACAGGAGGCGTGGAGCGAGCGATCGAGAAGGCCCTCGAGAAGAAGGTAGACCTTCTCGTGTACAACGACGTCACAGAGCCAGGATCGGGATTCGAAACCGATACCAACCGTGTGGTTCTGATCGACCGCGAAAGCCAGACGGACTCTTGGCCCCTCATGAGCAAACAAGAAGTTGCCTCGCTGCTGCTGGATCGCATTGTCTCCGACCTGGCTGCGCGGGGTTAACCTCCGGTCTTTCATGAGGTCGTCCTACTTCACATCAGAGTCCGTCACCGAGGGACACCCGGACAAGGTCGCCGACGCCATTTCCGATTCCATCCTCGACGCAGCCCTTAGAACCGATTCCCGGGCTCGGGTCGCCTGTGAGACCTTCGTAACCACACGGCTCGCAGTCATAGGTGGTGAGATCTCGGCCGGCACCGAATTGGACGTTGAAGGAATCGTGCGTTCGACCGTCGAGAAGATTGGTTACAACGGGTTTGACCCCGACTTCGCGTCTTCAACTATTGAGATCTTGAATCGAATCGATGCCCAGAGTGCAGACATCGCTGCCGGCATCGATCGCGATATGGGTGCCGGCGATCAAGGGTTGATGTTCGGTTTCGCGGTCAACGAAACGGAGGCCCTCATGCCACTGCCGATCCAGTTGGCTCATCGGCTGGCGGAACGGCTTGCAGAGGTCCGAAAAGATGGGACGCTTGGATACCTGCGGCCAGATGGGAAAACCCAGGTAATGGTCCGCTACGAGGGTCAACGCCCCGTCTCAGTCGAGAAGGTGCTCATCTCGACTCATCATTCAGATGACATGGACAACGGGGACATGAAAGCCGATATCTACGAAGCCGTGGTTTCGCATGTGGTCCCCGAGGCGCTGGCATCGGAAGGCCTCGAGTTCATCTTCAACCCCAGCGGCAGGTTCGTTATCGGAGGCCCCGTGGCCGACACTGGGCTTACCGGGCGTAAGATCATCGTTGATACCTACGGCGGATACGCGCGTCACGGTGGTGGTGCCTTCTCGGGTAAGGACGCCACAAAAGTGGACCGATCGGCTGCCTATGCCGCTAGGTGGGCTGCCAAGAATGCTGTGGCGGCGGGTGTGGCCGACCGTCTGGAGATTCAACTCGCCTACGCAATCGGCCAGCCTCAGCCCTTCTCAGTCCATGTCGAGACCTTTGGCACCGAGAAGATCGATCCAGAGAAGATCGAGAGCATCGTGACGGAGATCTACGACTTTCGGCCTGCTTCCATCATCTCGTCCTTGGGCCTCACCCAACCGGTCTTCAACGCGACGTCGGCATACGGGCACTTTGGCCGACCCGACTTCTCATGGGAGAAACTCGACAGAGTCGATGACATCAGGATGGCGGCAGGCCTCTGAACCAGCGCGCCGCCAGAGTCGTACCCAACATCCCAACCTTTGCCGTCGACGACGGCTTCTGGTATTTCATACCAGACCATCTCGCTGGAGACATTCAGGTCGGATCAATCGTTCGTGTTCCACTCGGCGGGAGGCGTGTGCGTGGCTGGGTAGTCGAGACGTCGCCCAACCGTGAAGGCAAGCTCAAGGAGGTCGCAGGTGTCTCGGGGGCTGCTGCAGTCTTTGATCACAGCCTGCTGAAAACTCTCTCGTGGGCTGCTCACCATTATGTGGCCCCAGTCTCGGTTCTGCTCAACAAAGCCACACCTCCGAACCTTCCGAAACCGATACCCGTCGCCAACACGAGTGACCTAGGTCTTCAACCCCGGGATCACCCGATTTTCGAGATGGCAGTTGCCACTGCGGCCGGGGAGAGGAGACCCTCTCGTGCAGTTCTTGGACGTTGGCAGTCCCTCGACTGGTTGGATTCACTTTCTCCGATCGTGGAGGTGCGACGCTCAGCGATGGTCATAGCTGCATCGGCTGCCGAGGTGGACCGCATTTGTCAGCGGGCCCGTCCCATTTATGGAGAGGCTTTGGTGGAGGTTGCATCGATGAAGGACGCAGAGGTCACAAGGGGGTGGGAGCTGGCCCAATCTCCGGGAAGGATCGTGGTTGGCACGCCACGTATTGCGACGTGGATGGTTCGCGGGCTCTCGTTGTTGGTGATCCTCGAAGAGGGGAGAAGGGCAATGAAGGATCGACAGACCCCAACTGTCCACGTCCGAGAGGTGGTTAGGAAGCGCTCGCTCAT
>QIDW01000226.1 GCA_003230435.1 Acidimicrobiia bacterium
GTACGGGGGCCAAGGGTATGGGTGAAGGCGGCGGCGCACCGCTGCACGCTATCTGCGCCGCTATCCAGGACGCGCTCGATCCTGAGATGCCGATCGTCTTCGACTCGCACAACCCGCCGGAGCGTGTCTTCGGGATGCTGAGGTACGAAGGTGGAGCAGAAGGACGCGGGGTGACCGTCGAGTCGCGGAGTTGAGCCGACGGGACAAATTCCATGCCTTCGTCTGAGTTCAGTCGAAGCCTCGAAGTCCAAAGCTCGCCAGAGGAGTGCTGGGACGTTATCACCGACGTCCAACAGATCGCCGACTGGGTCTCGGTCGTGCACGAGGTCGTGGAGGTTGAGCCGCTCGAGTCGTATACGGCGATCCTCGAGGACAGCTTTGGGCCCTTCAAGCTGCATGCCGACATCAAAGTGCAGGTGACAGAGCTCGTCGATCGCAAGAGCATCCGCCTCGAAGGCAACGGCCAGGACCGGACAGTGGGCACGACGATCGGGGTGGATGCCCGGATGGCACTGGAGCCGTCGGAGGGTGGCACGATCATTCGAGTCGACGGCAGCTACCAGGTGTTGGGCTCGGTGGCGACCATGGGAGGCTCGACCATCCGGTTCTTTGCGGCGGCAGAGATGGCGCTCGGGTAACAATGGCGACGAGCCGGAACCCACATCCGCGACGCAGCGTGATCCAACGGAGGAGTAGTAGTGACCGGCTCTGATTTCGTCATAATCGGGAGTGGGATCAATTCCCTTGTGTGCGCCGCAGTGCTGGCAAAAGCCGGCAAGTCGGTGATCGTGCTGGAACGTGACGACCGACCCGGCGGCTGCATCCGGACCGAAGAGCTGTTCCCCGGATACACCCATGATGTTCTGTCCTCTTGGTACCCGCTTTTCGTCACGTCCCCGGCGTATGCGGCGCTTGGTGACGACCTCCACGCCCGCGGCCTGGAGTTTGCTCAAACCGACAAGCCGACGGCCGTGGTCAACGAGGTCGGGAGTCTGATCCTGAACACGGACGACGACACCAACACGGTGCGCCTCAACGAGGCCGGCTCCAGTGACGGCGACAGCTACGCCTCCGCTATCGGTGGGTTCTTCGCGGAGAACTCCGACATCGCTTTCAGCCTCCTCGGCAATGAACTGTGGAGCGGCAAGGCACTCAGGGCGATCATCAGCGACTCTCGCAAGCGAGGAATCGCTGGAACCTTCGAGTTCTTCGGCCAATCATTGGAAACCTGCCGGGCCTGGCTCGAGCGCGACTTCTCTTCGGAGCTCGTCCGTGGCCTGATAGCTCCGTGGGTCCTTCATGCCGGTCTTGGGCCCGACGACGCCTACTCGGGTTTCATGGCAAAGCTGATTATGGGGACGCTCTCGCTCGCCGGGATGCCGGTGGTCAAAGGTGGCAGCTACCGGATTGTCGAAGCGTTTCGCTCAATTATCGAGGACAACGGAGGAGGCCTTGTCACCGGGTCAGATGTCGAATCGGTGATGATCGAAGCGGGAAGAGCGATCGGCGTCAGAACGAGAAACGGTGACACTTATTCGGCATCGAAAGCGGTCATCTGCAACGTAACCCCCACCCAGCTCTACGAACGGCTTCTTGCAAAACACGAGATCTCACCCGAGATACGCCAACGTGCCGCCCGCTTCCGCTATGGCCGTGCGGACATGCAGATCCACTTCGCCCTCGACGGGACACCGGCATGGCACGACCTGGAGCTCGCTCAGGTGGCGATAGTGCATATCACTGCAGGACTCGACAGCGTATCGCGCGCGGTCAACGAAGCAGAGCGGGGGTTACTGCCGGCCGAGGCGACAGTGGTTGTCGGGCAGCCGACGGCCGTGGATCCGTCGAGAGCACCCGATGGCAAGGCCATCATGTGGATCCAGCTTCAGGAACTTCCCTCACACATCCGGGGTGACGCAGCCGACGAGATCGACGTGCCCGACGATGGGCATTGGACTGAGGAGGTTGCCGAGCGGTACGCCGACCGAATCCAGGCCCGCATAGGCGAGCATGTGGGCAACTTCGACGAGATTGTTCTGGGTCGGCGGGTGTTCTCGCCAGCCGATCTGGAGAGGCTCAACCCCAACCTCGTGGGAGGTGACCCATACTCCGGTGCCTGCACGATCGACCAATTCCTCACCTGGCGCCCGACGCCGGGGTCACGAAACCACGAAACCGCGGTCAAAAGGCTGTTTCACATCGGCGCCTCAACCCATCCAGGCCCCGGCCTGGGCGGTAACTCCGGGTTCATGGTTGCTTCCAAATTCATCTGACGTCTGGGCCCAGCAATATCCGAGGTCAGCCGCCGATCTGTGCGATCGTCCGACTCACGACGTCGAGATAGGCGGGAAAATCGAAGTCGGGGTACTCACCGTCTTCGGGTAGGTGGCCCGAATAGAGCGGATACATCGCGTTCGGCGCAGCCGGGTTGAGCACCAGAGACGTCGCCCCGGCGCTCGAGTAGGCCGCGAGCCGGGCAAGAGCATTTTCCACCGTGCCCGAAATCGTGAGCGCGTCGACCATCGCCGGCGTCGCGGCAGACAGCGCTCCGGGGATATCCGCCGCCCTCAGTCGCTCCCTGATCTCCTCGCCTTCCTTGCCAAACCCAGCTGCCTCGATGCTGGTTGCATAAGCCGGCGATGATCCGAGTGCGGATGCGAACATCACCACTTGGCTTCGAAGCTCCTCTACAGACGCCTCGCCACCAACATTGGCTGGAAGCCCGAGACCGATGTCGAAACCATCGAGCGATCGACCGGCTCGGGCTGCCCCTATTTCCAGGTTCGGCATGACCACGTCACGGAGATACTCCACGGAGTAGAGGTAGCCGAGGATTCCGTCGGCGATCTCTCCGGCGAGTTGGATCATCTGGGGGCCCACCGCGGCCATGTGGATCTGGGCGCGCCTGGTCGAAGGAGCCATCGTGATCTGGAAGTTTCGAACTGTGAAAACCTCGCCCTCATAGGTCGTCAGGTTCCCGTCGAGGATCGATCGGAGGATCGTCACGTACTCTCGCATTGCCAGTAACGGCCGCTCGTATGTGCGGCCGTGCCAGTCGTCCACGTACCCGCGAGCCTGGGTTCCAACTCCGGTCACGAGACGCTCACCGGACAGCTGATTGAGGGTCGCAGCCTCCATGGCGAGCGTGATGGGCGAACGGGACCAGATGCCAACCACACCAGTGCCGATCTCGATCCGCTCGGTGGCGAGTGCGGCCGCTGTGCCCGATACGATCGCATCGTTGAACGTGATCTCGGGGATCCACACGCGGGCAAAACCGGCAGCCTCGGCCTGCCTTGCAAAATCGACTGTCAATTCGGCCGACATGCCTTCCAGCAACACTCCGAAGCTCGTCATGATCTCACCCTTCTCCGGCGTTCACCACGAGGATTCCTACGCCGCCGCCGGATTCGTTGCTCGTATTCACTCCGGCGGGTCCTCGGTCCCGTCGAACGCCACGATGGGCACCGAAGACATCTGTTCCCCGCCGTTCTTCGTCACCCGGAACGTTTCTTGCATGTACAGGCAGTTCTCCTCGTCGAGAGTCACGACATGAGGATGAATCGAGATGATCATGTTCTCCTCAAGCACTGTATCCACGCCTTCCCCTATTCGCGGGTGGGCCACCATGGTCATGTCGATGGAATGGCCTGTGACGTGGCCCGCCTTTACATCAAGGCCGGCAAAGGCGCCGAACACGGAGGTGTGGACGTCGTGGGCAGTGTTCCCTGCGCGCAACGAGACCCGGGCTCGCTCGAAACATTCCTGATAGGCCTCCATGATTCGGCTCGACAGGGGGCTCAAACCGGCCCTGCACATCGGTCGCGCGAATTCGGCCCAATAGCCGCTCGGGCCTGCGATTTCGATCGAGTAGAGAAGAAGGTCGTCCGCTTCGGTGGGTCGTACCGGATCGGGGTGCTTGAACTCTGGACCGGCGCTGCCGTGAGGGCCTGAGAGCACCATGTTCTGGGTGGTCCGTGTTGTGCCGCTTCTCACGAAGAGCTCCTCGGCGGGGGCAAGTATCGCTGCTTCGGTCTTTCCTGGTTCGTACGCAAGAAGGGTGGTCCAGAAACCGAGTTCGTTGAGCTCGAAGCTCGATCGCACCAGGGGAAGCTCCTCCTCGCTCTTCACAGCCCGAACGAGATCGAACGCCTCGTCGTAGTCCACAATCTCGAATCCGCCGGTCGCCAACTCGACGTAGTCGCGCACCGGCATCGCGTAGTTGAGGCCGTACACCGCAACCCGACTCCACCCGCGACCGTCGGCGAAGTCACGCATCCAGGCTCCCGGGGTGTCCGCAAACACCTGCTCCTCGATCCAACATTCGCCGTGGGCACCGACCCACCTGGCTTCAGTGGGGAAGACCGCCACAGGATCCCCACTCACGGGTATCAGGGCGTAGGCGTATCTGTGGACCATGCGAAAGCCCGAGACCCAGCGGATGGCACCCTCGAACCCGGTGTATTCAGTCCCAGCCACGATGAGGACGTCGACGTCGTCGCGTCGCAGCGCCTCCCTGATCGCCTGATAGCGGCGCTTGATCTCGGCCTGACTCACCATGCTCTCACTGCTCCTCGAGATCCCACGAGGCTTCGAGGCCTCGCACCAATGACCACGCCGATCGGTTGAGGGGCGTCGGCACGCCAACCTCTTCGCCGAAGCGACATATACCACCGTTTAGCTGATCGATTTCGGTCGAGCGGTGTGCGAGGACATCCTGCAGCATGCTGGGCTTGTGATCGAGAGCCACCTCAATGCTCTCTTCGAGCAGGACCGCCGGGTCCTTTTCCATCTCGATACCCAGTGCCTCCGCCACCGTTTTCCCCTCTTCGATGATCTGGTCCATGACCCACCTGACGTCTTGGTTCTGGGCGGCGCGGCCGTGAGCCAAACCCGTCAACGAGCACAACGCGTTGCTGGCGGCATTGAATATCAACTTGGTCCACTGAGCGCCCCTGGCGTCTTCGAGCGCCAACGTATGCATTCCGGCCCGGGTCAAGGTCTCCGCCAGTTCATTCAACTCTTCCGTCGTCGCCGGCTTGGGCTCAAACGGCCCAATCCAAGTGCTGCCCGCTGTGTCCCATTGGACGACACCCGGGCTCACCACACGGCCCGCCGGGAACGTCGTTCCTCGTATCACCCTGGGCACGTATTCCGCGATTACTTCCTCGTTGCCTATGCCGTTCTGCACCGAGCAGACGGCGCCCTTGATGAAGGCGTGAGCGGTCGCCTCGATGGCAGCCCTGGTATGCATGCCCTTCGTCGCGACAATTCCGAAGTCAAGCGCCGGGAGATCCCGGGCCGATGTCGTCGCCGTGGGATGGGCAATTACCTCTCCCACGCCAGTGAGGCGGAGGCCGTTGTCGTTGATCGCCGCGACCTGGGCTTCGGATACGTCATACACCCAGACTTCGACGTCCTCGAGATTCGCCAGATGGGCAGCGAAGAGACTCCCAACGGCCCCGCTTCCGATCACTCCCAGTTTCATAGCTCCGCCTCGTCAGTCGTCGTATGAGCGGTCACGCGCCTTGACCAGACGATAGAGAGCGCGAGTGAGAGGCACGTCCACACCGACGCGGTCGGCCTCTCGAACCAAAGCTCCCAGGATGAAATCCACCTCGGTACGTTGGCCTGCGCGCACATCGGCGAGCATGGATGGAACGTGAGCGTATTCTTCGGAATCTGTCTGACCGTGCGAGACCGCTTCGGTGTTCATCTCCCAAGGATCCTCGAACAAATCGACCCCGACCGCTTTGGCGACGGCCTTGCCCTCGTCCATGAGATCCGCCACCAGAAATCCAAGATCTCCACTGCGCTCCCGTCTGGCGAACAATTCGACGTGGCCGAGGTCGGTGAGCGCGGCGACTCCGTTCACCGCACTGTTGAAAACCAGCTTGGACCACTGAGCCGGTCTCAAGTCTGGCAACACTTCGGCTTTCAATCCGGAGCTCTGGAACAGCTCACCAATTGCTCCGGCCGTCTCGAGATCCGTCTCCGTCCCACGGAAAGGTCCCATCCATGTGGCGGTATCCAGCTCGTATTCGACGTGGTCGTCGGCGTGACGAGTTCCGGACATGAATGTCACTGCTGAAACAATCAGCCAGGTGCCGTGGCTTTGCACGACCTCCTCGGCACCGATTCCGTTTTGCATGGTCATGAACACGGCGTTGCTCAGCAGGCCGCCGAAGCTCCTCATGGCGGCATCGAGCTGGGTGGCCTTGGTGGCGAGAATCACGAGTTCACAGCCGTCGGCCTGCCCCGGATCTGTCGTTGCTGTCACTTCAGCAGTGAACTCCGACTTGCCGCTGATCCGCAGCCCATGGGCGTTGAGAGCGTCTGCCTGACTCTGTCTCCGTACGATTACGACGACGTCGGCAACCCGTGACAGATGACCTGCTGCCAGACCACCGATCGTGCCCGCCCCGACAACGGCTAGCCGGTCCATGGCCACCGTCAGACGGGCAAGGCGGGTTGCGCCGCCAGCCGGCGAAACTCATCCTCGGTTACGAGCCGATGCTGGGAGCTCCCGAGCTGCTTGACGGCGCCGAGCAACTCCGGAAACCGCTCTTCGGGGACGTCTAAGCCCAGTTCATCTACACGGATTCGGATGCTGTCTATACCGCTCTTCTTGCCGAGGACGATCTCTCTCCTGGCTCTGACGAGCTCGGACGAATACGGCTCCACCGCCTGCGGGTCGTGAAATTGGCTTGCAACCGCTCCGCTTTCCCGCCGGAACAAGTTGGCACCGGTCACCGGCTTGTACGGCTCGAGTCGATACCCGGAACGCTCCTGAACGAGCTCCGCCACTTCGGTGATGTGCTCAAAACGAAGATTGGTCTCTGCACCGTACAAAGCCTCGATCGCCAGCGCGAATTCGGCCAGGTTGGCGTTGCCGGCGCGCTCTCCCATCCCATTCACAGTCCCGTGAATCCAGGATGCACCCGCCCGGACCGCCTCGATGGCGCACGCGGTTGCGAGACCGAAGTCGTTGTGCCCGTGCCAGTGGATCGGGACTTCCGGACCGAGCCATTCACGGCATCGCCTCACCAGAAACGCCGCGGTTTCGGGGGCAGCGATCCCGAGTGTGTCCACAACGGCAATCTCCTGGGCACCCGCCTCGACAGCCGCGCGATAGACCTCCTCCAGAAAAGAGAGGTCCGCCCTGGTCCCGTCAACGCCGAAGAAGCACACGGTCATCCCCTCGCCGCTGGCGTGGGAAACCGCATCGACGATCCGGCCGATGATCTTCTCGCGGCTGATTCCGTATGCCGCGAGTTTCCCGTCACTCACGGGTGACTCGATAACAGCCGCCTTCACTCCCAATTCGATGAGTTGGGAGAGATCCTCAGGCACTGCCCGCGAGAACCCCCATACCTCTGCGTTGAGCCCGGCTTCCATGATGAGCTCATACGCCCGTACGTCGTCGGCGGAGACCCGGGCGAATCCCGCCTCGATCCGATCCATGCCGAGCCGGTCGAGAGCGCGAGCGAGTTCCAGCTTGGCGTCGGGGTCCAAAACGACACCAACCGTCTGCTCCCCATCGCGCAAAGTCGTGTCATAGAGTCCCACCCGGCCCACCTTCTCGAACGGGCCGGTGTCAACGACCTCACTGTTCAACGCGCCTGTCCAGACCTTGCTTTGATCGATCATGTCCGAAAGTCATCCTCATATCGGTTGAGTTTCTCATTGCCGTCTGCAGTGATCAGAAAATTGTCCTCGAGACGCAAGCCGCCGCCCTCGGGAAAGTAGGTGCCGGGCTCGATCGCGAGCACCATGCCCTCCTCGATCACACCGGGTGCCGCCCTGTGCGGCCATGGGGGTTCGTGCGCCCTCGCCCCGACGCCGTGAGAGACGGGGTGGGAAGGTTGCAGATATCCAGCGTCGTCGATCTCGGCCCGGATCAGCTCATCCAGACCCCCCAGGGTCGCTCCGGGGCGGGCATAAGCAATTGCGCGGTCGAAGATCATGAGAAGGTCGTCTGTCAGCTTGTCGTAACGGGGAGTGAGCTCACCGACCACCATGTTCTTGGTCAGGTCGTTCCAGTAGCCGTCTACGCAGACCCAGATCTCGAACAGCGTCGGTTCGTTGGCCACGACGACCTCGTCCTTCGTTGGGGTAAAGGTTCGAATCCCCGGCCCCGACCACACCAGTGAGAAACCACGGGCCATCTTGACCGTGTCGCCAAATCCGATCCCGAGCTGATGGACATACCCCTCCCACATCGCCCCAAGCTCGGCTGTTTTCATGCCAACCCGGATCTGTGGTTTCACCGCCTCGAGAGCCAGGGTCGCCACCTCGTTTGCCATCCGCATCCGCTCGATCTCCTGGGTCGTCTTTGTGAGCCGTGCCCGGGTGAGCACGGGAACCGCGTCGATGGGCTCCGACACCGCGTTCATGAGGGTTGTGAAGTACTCGTAGGTGTAGACGGTGGGCTCGCCCATCATGCGATCGGTGCTCTGTCCGCTCTGTGACAGCTCGATGCCGACTCGGCCGGTCAACCCACGCTCTTGCAGAACCTGGATGGTCATGTCGAGCGCCCGGTTGAGGGGCGGGCGAGGATCAGTCGGGTCGTAGAAGCGGAACGGTCGCACTTCGGCATCCCAGGCCATGACCACCGCCTCGTCCTCCTGAGGCTCGAGCACGACGAGCGTCGCCGGTCCTTGGCGGGGGAAAACCGCCATGGCGTATCCCTTCATCGGCCAGTAGTTGGTGAGATACACAACGTTGTCCGGGGCGCGCACCACAAGGGCATCGAGGTTCTCCTCCGCCATCAACGCCCTGACGCGCTCCAGTTTTATGTCGTCTACGGGGTAACTCACGGTAGACCCCTCAAGCAGGCAGAGGAGCAGGCGCTCCGTGAGCCTGTTCCCACGAAATCACCGGATTCCGCAAGATCCCTATTCTCTCGATCTCGCACTCCATCACGTCGCCAGGTTTGAGAAAGTAGTCGGCGGCATCGGGGCGGAATGCCGCGACTCCCGACACCGTGCCTGTCGAGACGATGTCGCCGGCGCTGTACCCCATGGCCGAGTAGTGGGCGATGATCTCGGGAATGGTGACCGACATCTGCCCGGAATGAGACACCTGGCGGGGCTCGCCATTGACCCGAAGCTCCATGGCCAGATCATGAGGATCCCCAACCTCATCCGGGGTCACTATCCAGGGCCCCACCGGGCAGAATGTGTCGATTGCCTTGCAGAAGCTGAACACACCAGACTTCATCTCATCACGCTGGATGTCTCGGGCCGTGACGTCGTTGAAGATGACATAACCCCCGATGTAGTCCTCCGCCTCATCCGGCCCGAAGTGCTTGCCCGCCTTCTTGATGACAATCGCCAGCTCGAGCTCGTAGTCCAGCTCCGAGGTGAGATGGTCGGGGTACACCACCGGCGCTTCGGGACCGATGATCGCATCGACGTTTTGGAAGAAGACGATCCAGGGCGCGATCTCATGAGACCATCCGACCCGTTTCGACTCCTCCTCATGCTCCCGGAAGTTCCCCGCGGTATGAAAGAACTTCTTGGGGATTATCGGCGCCTCCAGTTTCACCTCGGCCAGTGCCAGCTCAGGCCCGGTCGTGGCACGGGCCAAATCGAGCCCGGCTTCTCCCATCTCGAAGAGGCTGCGCATGTCTGGCACGTCCAGCGCCACCACCGCGTCGTCCCGGATCACCCCAGGTCGGAAGGCTCCGGATTTATCCTCGAAAGTTGCCAATCTCATTGTTCAACCCCACAAAAGTCGACTGCGGCAAGGGCATAGGAGCGGGCAATGTTGATCAGCGATTCGATTGGCACACTCTCTCCTTCCGGCCCGGGGAGGCCACTCGCAATCGGCCCGTAGTTCAGCGACGGTACCCCGTACCGGCTCAAGGTGCCCGCATCGGATCCCCATCTCACGTAGTCGAACTCCGGGGGTCTGCCGTAGACCTGCTCGTGACCTCTGACAACCGACTGCACCAGACGGTGATCGGGTGCGATCTCCGAGCCGGGCGCCGTCACGAATAGCTCTCCCTCGATGCCGTAGTCGGGAAAGGTGGCCATGAGAGACCGGAGCAATTCCCGAAACTCACGGTCGGTTTCGACCATTGAAATTGTGGGAGGCACTCGAATGTCGAGGAACAGGTCCGTCCGCTGCGGTGTCCGGCTCAAACGCCAAGGGAAGCCGCCCCGGACCGCGCCGACGCCGACCAGCCCGCTTCGTCCCTTATAGGTGCTGCGCTCCTCCCAGTCGGTGATCCACGGCCGGACTGCCTCGATGACCCCCTGCATGCGGATGATCGAATTCTCGTCGAGCTCTCCCTCACTGAAAGCCGTGTGCTTGAAGGATCCTGTCGTCGAGATCCTGGCCCACGCAGACCCCCAATGGCCGAGAGCGACGCGCTCCTCGGTGGGCTCACCGAGAATGCAGCCGTCGGCAAGCACTCCGTGAACAACCAAGTGGCGTGTGCCGTACCCGTAGCCGCGGTAGTCACTGCCACTGAACTCGGCTCCCCACTGTGCCTTCTCGATCTCGCCACAGACCCCTGCAATGACGACGTCGCCTGACAGTCGAACCCCCGCGTCCTGTAAGGCGCGGACCGCTTCCAAATAGCAGGCCACAGCCCCCTTCATGTTCATGATGCCCAGGCCCACGACCGCCCCGTCGACAATGACCGGCTCGGGCTTGTATCCGTGCCCGGTCAGCCATGACTCCTCGCCAGAATACGAAGTGTCGAGATGGCCGTTGAACATCAGCGAGGGCCCTTCTCCGGCTCCGGGAAGCCGGCCTACGGCGTTGGCCCTTCCCTCCTCGACATGCTGAAGCACCGAGTCGAGACCAGCGGATTGCATGGCTCCTCTGAGGTAGACGGCGACTTCCAGCTCGGACCCGGTTGGGCTCGGTATCGCCACCAGATCACTGGCGGTGGCAACCAGACGGTCCGTGTCGACGGCATCCTGGATTCGCTGGCGAAGCTCGGTGGACATCTCGGTCAATCCCTGAAGGCGGGGAGGACTTCGCTCCCGAACAGCTCGAGTTGGCCGTCGCGGTCATCTCCCCAGATTTCCAACATGATATGCGTGCAACCTGCTTCGCGATACTCGGCGATCGCATCGATGCAATCCTGCGGAGTACCTGCTATCGGTTTCGCCTTGTCCAGGATCTCGTCTGTCACTTCGGTTTTGGCAGCCAAGCGACCGCCCCGCTCCATTGCTTCGGCTATGGGACGGAGCTCATCAAAGGTGAGTCCTGCCCGGTCGAGCAGTATGTCGGCCGAACCTTGGATATTCTGAACTTTGTTGGCCAGGTACATGGCTGCGATCTCCCTGGCGCCGTCCCGCCCCTTATCCCGATCATCGGGGTGGATCGAAGCAACAATGGTGCAACCAATGTCGACCTCGCTCGGATCGCGCCCGACACGATCCGCTCCGATGGCGACGTTCTGCTTGGCGTAGCGGACAAAGCCCGGTGTGGTGATGCTCGGTGTCAACAGACCGTCGGCGATCTCTCCGGCCGTCTGCTGCATTCGGGGACCGGTTCCTGCCATGTAGATCGGCACCGCGTCGCGTGGCGCCTCGGTGTCCGGCGGCATTTCAGGGACCCGGGCGGTGAACACCTTTCCCTCATAGTCGAGGGCCTCGCCGGCGAGTATTCCGCGAACGATCTCGATGCTCTCGACAATCGAGGTCCGGGGAAGGTCAGGATCTCCTATCTCGCGCATGAAGATCTTCGAAGCGCCGAAACCCAGGTAGAACCGGCCGGGACCCGCCGCCTCTTGAGTAACCCGAGCATCCATGGCCACCTGGATCGGATGACGGCTGTAGGGCGAGATGATGCCCCAACCGATCGCGATCCGACTGGTCCGGTCTGCTATCAGCGCCGACAGCGCGGTGGTCGACCGGGCCTCCATCGAGTGTTTCCGCCACCAGGGATAGGCCTCGGCCAGCCAAATCGTATCGAACCCGGCTCTGTCCATGGTGGAGGCATGCCGCAGAACCTCGTGCAGCGGTTCCATGGTGAGCTGCATGACGCCTATGCGAAACGGGACGGTCAAGGTCGGTCTCCTTGGCTACGGCCGAACCAATCATCGCCCCGCTCCATCGGCAACGCGTCGAGACGGAATGGCCTATTCGCCGGCAGCGAGATCTCCCCACGCATTGTCGATCACGAACCTCCATGATCCATCGTCTTGTTGGCGCGCGATTTCTGCTGTCAGCGAGCCCATTTCTATCGCGTTGCCATCGGGGTCGGTCCCGGTGAGCGACCAGCGGTTGATCAGGTAGGCAAGATCGTCGACTACGACACTTGTTTTCGTGTCCAGTTTGATGGTTCCCCCAACGTCCAGATAGCCCTGGAGGGCGGAACCGATCTCATCGCGGCCATGTACAACTACGCCTGGCTCCGGAATCAAGGCCGCGTCCGGTTCGTACAACGCGAGCAGTCCATCGAGGTCACCGGCATTGAAGGCTTCTTCGAACTGGCGGTGGAGTTGTTCGGGATTCGTCGACATGAGACACCTCTCTCTTGAATACCTGATCGGGAACCTAGTGGGACCGTCGGCATCCTATCGGGGTCAATGTCGTGATCAGGCAGGCTCGCCGGCTTCAACATCGGTGTCACCTCCTCAGACGAAGGCCGATCTGAATGCGCCACCTCATCTACCACGAGCCCCTCGAAGTCCCCTGACCGCACCGAGTATCGTGAATGACGACTGACAATCTCTCCCAAACTGCCGAGATAGGACTGCGCCG
>QIDW01000077.1 GCA_003230435.1 Acidimicrobiia bacterium
ATCACCACATCATGTCCGGAGCGAGTCGCCTCCTTCATGGCAGCCTTGACCAGCTTCGGGGCCTTCCCATCGCGGTCCGCAAATACAGAGACGTCGATACCACGACCCAGAGTCTCCAGTTGGTCGATGGCGGCGGGACGTTGAAGGTCGGCGGCAACCAGCATCGGCCTCCTGCCCTGGCCCTGGAGCAACTTCGCGAGCTTGGCTGCCGTGGTGGTCTTGCCCGAACCCTGGAGTCCGACCATCAGGATGGTCAGTGGGGGCGACGTCTTGACCAGCCCGGCTGTCTCGGTGCCCAACGTAGTGACAAGCTCTTCGTGAACGATCTTGATGACCTGTTGTCCTGGCGAGATCGACTTGGCAACATCCTCCCCATGTGCCCTCTTCTTGACCCGGGAGAGAAAGGCCTTGACCACGTGAACATTGACGTCCGCCTCGAGCAGGGCGACTCGAACCTCCCGGAGGGCCTTTTCGATGTCCTTATCCGACAGTTTTCCTTTGCCCCGCAATCCGGCAAAGACGGACTCGAATCGATGTGTCAGCGTGTCAAACATGAGCGCCTAGGTTATGACCGATGGTATTCCTAGGCTTTTCTCCGTGATCCCCTCCACCATCGATGGTCTGTCGGCGGGCCTCGACGAGCAGAACTACTTCTCACCTGACGACCTCACGGTTGCTATTCACCTCGCGCTGCAACTGGGACGCCCCCTCTTCCTCGAAGGCGAAGCCGGAGTTGGCAAGACCGAGGTGGCCAAAGTGCTGGCCTCCATGGCCGGCGAAGACTTGATCCGGTTGCAGTGTTACGAGGGACTCGACGTCGGCCAGGCCCTCTACGAGTGGGACTACGCCCGCCAGATGATGGAGATCCGTCTGCTCGAAGCGCGCGGCGAGGGATCGTCTGCACGTGCACGCGACATCATGAGCAGGGAGTTCCTGATCGCACGGCCACTGCTCAAAGCCGTCGAGACCTCCCGGGACGGGCATAGGCCCGTGCTTCTGATTGACGAACTCGACAGAGCCGACGAGGAGTTCGAGGCATTCCTTCTCGAATTGCTTTCCGACTTTCAGGTGACGATTCCGGAGATCGGCACGATCAAGGCCGAGGTTCCGCCAATCGTGGTTCTTACCTCCAACCGGACCAGAGAGATTCACGATGCCCTCAAACGCCGCTGCATCTACCACTGGATCGACTATCCATCCCCTGATCTGGAGGCGTCGATCGTGATGAGGAAGGTTCCGGGTGTCGAGGCGGATCTCGCCCGCAACCTCTCTCTGGCAATGGAGCGTCTTCGTCAAATGGACCTGTTCAAGCCCCCTGGTGTAGCGGAGACACTCGATTGGGCCGAGTCACTCGAGCTGCTCCATGAAGGCGAGCTCACACCCAAACTTGTCGACCGAACCCTGGGAGTTGTCCTCAAGTACAAAGACGACATCGATACCGTCCGGGCCGACGGCGTCGAAGCCCTCGTCGGATGACCGCTGGCCCGGTCCGCGACCTGACAACATTCGCCGACGCCCTCCGACACCGCGGGATGACAATCACGCCGGACCAGGTGTCAGATATGGCTCGTTCTCTGGCTCTGGTCGATCTCGCCAGTCGCGACCAGGTATATGCGGCCCTTCGGTGCATGGCGATAACCGATCCCGCCCATCGAGTGGCCTACGACGAGGAGTTCCACCGCTTCTTTGGAGGGTTTCATCCTTTCGCAGCGACAGCCGAGCAGCACTCCAACCTCGCAGAGCCCGCCAGGTCTCAGCCCCTGCTCCGGTCATTGAGCGAATCCACGCTCGATGGAGTCGATTCAGAATCGGGGGCATCAGCCATCGAAAGGATCGCGTCGAAGGACTTTGCCAACCTGGACGAAAATGAGCTGGCGGAGGCGAGAAAACTCGTCCTATCGATGCTCTGGCAGCCGTCCGATGTCCGGACTAGAAGGTGGGCAAGTGAGAAACGAGGCCATCGCCCGGACATGCGTCGAACATTGCACAATGCCGTCGGGCCTGAGGGCGACCTGATGAGAATCAGGATGCGCCACCGAACCCTTCGACAGCGGCCGCTCATCATCATCGCCGACATTTCGGGCTCCATGGACAGATATGCCGAGATGTTTCTCGTCTTCGCCCACGCAGCTCGCCAAAGGCTGAGGCACGTCGAGGCCTTCACCTTCTCAACACACCTCACGCGCATAACGGAGGATCTGAAGCGGCGTAACACCGGCGACGCCTTGAGACGGATGTCCCACACTGTGAACGATTGGTCCGGTGGGACGAAGATCGGCGAGGCAATGAGGGATTGGAACAAGGTGTGGAGCCGTCGTATGGCCCGCGGAGGACCTGTCGTCATGGTGCTCTCCGACGGATGGGACTGTGGGGATCCCCAGCTCCTGTCGACCGAAATGGCAGGACTCGCCAGGTCTGTGCACCGTGTCCTGTGGCTCAACCCGCTTGCCGCTCGATCCGACTACCAGCCGGTCACCCAGGGGATGCGAGCCGTACTCCCATATATCGATCACCTCTTGCCGGCTGCCAGCGTCAACGACCTCCGGGATGTGGTTCGTCTTCTCGAATCGAGTGTCGGCGTCAGGTGATTCGTGTAGGTTCCGAATCTCCACGGCAGAGGAGCAGTTTTGTATCCCAGCAAGTTCGACTATTTAGCGCCGGAGACTCTCGAAGAAGCGCTAGCGGTTCTGGCAGAACGCGGCGACGAGGTGAAAATCCTCGCTGGAGGCCAAAGCCTCATCCCCATGATGAAACTGCGCTTCGCCGAGCCAGCCACACTCTTGGATATCAATAGAATCCCGGGTCTGGACGCGATCGACATCCAGAACGGTCATGTTCGAGTCCAGGCATTGGCCCGTCACGCCGACGTGGTGCGGTCAGCGGTCATCAAGGAGGAGAACGACCTGATGGCCGGGGCGGCGCCCTGGATCGCCGATCCCATCGTCCGCAATCTGGGGACCGTCTGTGGCTCCCTCGCTCACCATGACCCGGAAGGCGACTGGGCTTCGGTCATGCTCGCGCTCGACGCAGAGGTGGTCGCGGTGTCCAAGGAAGGGGTCACCCACTTCCACCCCGGAGCAGACGGGACCCAGCACACCGGGGGAACAAGAGTCATTTCGATCCAGGATTTCCTGGTTGACATGTTCACGACCTCGCTCTATCCCACGGAGCTGCTGACCGAAGTCCGCGTCCCACGGTACGAGCGCGGCGGAGGAAACTACCAAAAGCTCGAACGCAAGGTCGGGGACTACGCAACGGTCGGGGTTGCGACACACATCGAGCTAGGCGACGACGACCGTATCACCAAGGCAGGGATCGCCCTGACCTCCGTCTACGCCCACAATCTCAAGGTGACGGATGCCGAGACGGCCCTGGTCGGCCAGGCCCCAAGCGACGAGTTGTTCGCCGAGGCTGGGCGGATCGCGTCGGCGGCGTGTGACCCGGCTTCCGACACCCGCGGCTCCGCCGAGTACAAGCGCCACATCGTCGGATTGTTCACAGAGCGGAGTCTCGCCGAGTCCCTGAAGATCGCGCAAGGAGGTCAGTCGTGAACATCACTGTGACCGTCAACGGAACGGCGCATACCGCGGACGTCGAGCCGCGACTTCTCCTCGTCGACTTCATACGGACCAATCTGGGGTTGACCGGAACCCACATCGGTTGCGACACAACTAGCTGTGGTGTCTGCACCGTCCTTATCGACGGAACACCAGTCAAAACTTGCACGATGTTCGCCGTCCAGGCCAACGGGAGGTCGGTGACCACCGTGGAGGGTCTCAAGCAGAATGGTGAGCTCTCAGCGATCCAGCAGGCCTTTCGTGAACACCACGGATTGCAGTGCGGGTTCTGCACTCCGGCCATGATGCTGGTGGGCACTGCCCTGATCGAGGAGAACCCTGATCCAACCGAGGATGACATTCGCTGGGCGATCTCGGGGAACCTTTGCCGGTGCACCGGATACATGAACATTGTCAAGTCGATTGAGGCAGCCGCTGAGACGACACGCGAGGGAGCGAGCTCATGACGACCACCGAACACAAACCTCACACATCACCAGAGATTGGTGGCCTCGGACACAGCCGAAGGCGAGTTGAGGATGCCCGTTTCATCGAAGGCCGGGGAAACTATGTCGATGACATCACTCTTCCCGGGATGCTGCACATGGCGATTCACCGCAGCCCCCTTGCTCATGCACGAATCATCTCGATCGACACCTCGGCAGCCGAGGCGGTAGATGGAGTTGTCGCCGTGGTGACCGGCGAGCTATTGGCCGGCTACAACCTTGCATGGATGCCAACGCTGTCAGGTGACACACAGGCGGTTTTGGCTACCGACAAAGTTCGCTTCCAAGGTCAAGAGATCGCGGCGGTCATCGCCACAGATCGTTATGTCGCACAGGACGCCGCCCGTCTTGTGGAAGTCGAATACGAGGATCTCGAGCCGATCGTCAACCCGCAGCGAGCCCTCGAAGAGGACGCTGTTCTGATTCGAGACGACAAAGAGGATCAGACGTCGAATCTCTGCTTCGAGTGGGAGTCGGGCGACAAAACCGCTACTGACGAAGCCTTCGCAAAAGCGGACAAGATTGTTTCTCTCGAAACCCACTATCCGAGGTCGCACCCCGCCCCATTGGAGACATGTGGCATCGTTGCCGACGTGGACTCGGCCACCGGTCAGGCGACCCTCTATATGACGTCGCAAGCGCCGCACGCCCATCGAACTGTCTTCGCTCTGGTTGCGGGGCTGGCAGAGCAGAACATCCGTATCGTCTCACCGGACCTCGGCGGGGGTTTTGGAAACAAGGTTCCGGTCTATCCCGGCTACGTCGTGGCAACGGCGGCGTCCCTGGTGATAGGGCAGCCGGTCAAATGGGTGGAGACACGGACCGAGAACTTGATCTCGACTGGATTCGCGCGGGATTACTACATGAAGGGCGAGTTGGCGGTCACCAACGACGGAAAGATCCTCGGCCTCAAAGTCGATATGCTGGCCGATGAAGGCGCTTTTTATGCCGATGCCCAGCCGTCGAAGTTCAGGGCAGGCCTCTTCCACATAGTCACGGGCTCCTACGACTATCCGGCCGCATATGTCACTACCCGAGGCGCCTATACCAACAAGGCTCCTGGCGGAGTGGCTTATCGATGCTCATTCCGGGTGACAGAGGCGTCGTACCTCATCGAGAGACTCGTCCAGAATGCTGCCTACGAACTGGGATTGGATCCGGCGGAGTTCCGCTCGAGCAATTTCATCCAGGCCGACCAGTTCCCATATCACTCGCCGACCGGCTTCGTATACGACTCGGGTGACTACGAGACCGCAATGCGCAAGGCAATGGATATGGTCGGATATGCCGACATTCAGGCCGAGAAGGAGCAGGCCCGCAAGGAGGGCCGTCTCGTCGGGATCGGAATGGCGAGCTTCACCGAAGTCGTCGGGGCGGGGCACGGCGAGGACTACGACATCATCGGATTGAAGATGTTCGACTCAGCTGAGCTTCGTGTACATCCGACGGGCAAAGCAATCCTCAAGTTGGGTGTGAAATCCCAAGGCCAGGGTCACGAAACCACGTTTGCTCAGATCGTGGCGGAGGAACTCGGCATCCCTGCCGGCGATGTGAAAGTGGTGGAAGGCGACACAGACAACACCCCATACGGGTTGGGGACCTACGCCTCACGGAGCACCCCTGTAGCCGGTGCAGCGACGGCGGTCATCTCTCGCAAGCTGCGAGAAAAGGCAAAGAAGATCGCAGCTCACCTGCTCGAGGCATCCGAGGAGGATCTCGAGTGGGAAACGGGCAAGTTCTTCGTTGCTGGAGATCCAGAGAGCTCGGTCTCGATACAGGACATCGCGTTCGCGGCCTACACCAACCCACCACCGGACCTCGAGGCTGGACTTGAAGGAGTCCACTACTACGACCCACCCAACATGACCTATCCGTTCGGCACCTACATCGTTGTTGTGGACGTCGATCCGGAAAGTGGCCAATGGAAAGTGAGACGCATGATCGCTGTCGACGACTGTGGTGTGAAGATCAACCCGATGATCGTGGAGGGCCAAATCCAGGGTGGTCTCACCGAGGGCTTCGCCATGTCGTCCATGCAGCACATCACTTTCGATGAGACTGGAAACTGCTTAGGTTCCAACTTCATGGACTATCTGGTTCCCACCGCATGGGAGACACCGCGGTTCGAACTGGGTGAAACAGTCACACCGTCGCCGCATCATCCGATAGGCGCCAAGGGTGTTGGTGAATCAGCGACAGTCGGATCTCCAGCAGCGTACGTCAACGCCGTGGTTGACGCTCTTCAGCACATGGGTGTCACCAATATCGAAATGCCCATGTCGGCAGACCGCGTCTGGCATGCGATGCAAGAGAACTCAGGGGGATGAATCGGGAGTTGCTGGAGCTGGCCGGCGAACTGAGCCGGCGGCACCAGCCGTTCATCACCGCCACCGTTGTTTGGGCGCGCGGACCCTCGTCAGGGAAGATCGGCTCATCGGCGCTGATCATGGCGGATGGATCCAAGGTTGGCTGGATCGGGGGAGCCTGTGGCGAGCCCGTGGTGTTGCGCGAGGCGCTCGACGCGCTCGGTGATGGCAAGCCGCGCTTGCTCTTCCTTGGAACAGACGCGGACATAAAGGCTGCCGCCCGACCGGATGTCATCACCGTCCCTATATCGTGTACTTCCGAAGGGGCATTGGAGGTCTATCTGGAGCCAGTCCTGCCGCAACCGCATCTTCTCGTCGTTGGTTCGTCGCCAGCCGTCCATACCCTGACGACCCTCGCATCTGCGCTTGATTGGCGGGTCACGGTCGTCGATGACGGTGGCTCAACGTCAGACCACCCCGACGCTGATCAGGTCGTACCCGCGATCTCGATGCCCGATGACGTCGGACCGTCAACCATGATCGTTGTTGCCACGCAGGGCCACTACGACGAACCAGCACTCGAAGCCGCACTTCAGACAAACGCCGGTTACATAGGACTGGTCACCTCGGCCAAGCGGGCCGAAACCGTCCTCGGCTACATCGCTGACCGGGGCGTTGGTAATGATCAGCTGCAGAGGGTGGTGGCGCCAGCGGGCCTTGACCTTGGACACGTGGCTCACAAGGAGATCGCCGTGGCGATCCTCGCCGATCTCGTGCACCGGCGGGCATCCGGCCAGCTCGAGGGGAGACCGGTGAACGTTTCCGATACCCACATTGCGGTCGACCCCGTATGTCACATGGAAGTGGAAGTAGCCACGGCTCAGTGGATAGCGGAGAAGGAGGGCGAAACCTATTACTTCTGCGCTCCAGGGTGCAAAGCCATCTTTGAGAAGACTCCGGCCGATTTCATCTCCGCCTGAGTTGAACGCCTGCGAGTCTCACTTCAGAACACCACTAGCGTGAGTCGCCTGTCGACCCCTTGGATCAAACATGAGAAGCCAACTCGAACTCAGAAATCGCTGGATTGCAGAAGGTAAAGAAGTTGCCGTCGCCACTGTGATCAAGGTGCATGGCAGCGCGCCGAGGCCCGAAGGTTCCAAGTTCCTCGTTTCCTCGACCGGCGACATGGAAGGCTCGGTCAGCGGTGGATGTGTTGAGAATGACGTCTTTCTTCACGCTCAGGAAGTGATCGAAACAGGAAAACCCAAGACCGTCACCTATGGGATCGCCGACGAGGACGCCTTCGAAGTCGGCATGGCATGCGGCGGCACTATCGACGTATTCATCGAGACCTGGTGAGCGACGCCCTAACCGCCATCCAGGAGATACTCGACGCCGAACAGTTCGGTTCGGTGATCACCTTTGTCGAAGGAGAAGAGATCGGCACAAAAGTGGTGCTCAACGCCGCCGGGAAGTCGGTCGCCGGCGACTTTCCCGCCGACATCGCCCAGCATATGACTGAGGACGCCCTGGTGCTGATGAATCACGAACAGCACCGCACAATGTCGTATGGCGATCACACGGTGTTCTTCGAGACTCTTGCTCCCCCGCCCGATCTCCTGATATTTGGTGCCGTTCACGTCGCGCAAGCGCTCACATCGTTTGCAAACAGGATGGGATACCGGGTCACGGTTGTGGACTCACGCGGCGCTTTTGCGACGGAGGATCGCTTTCCCGAAGCGAGGGGCGTGCTGGTCGGCTGGCCGGCCGACCTGATGGATCAGCTCAACTTTGATCGCCGTACCTGGGTCGTCGTGCTTTCTCATGACCAACGTCACGAGACACCTGTTCTCGAAGCGGCGCTGAAAGGCGATACCCGCTACATAGGGGCGATGGGGAGTCGCCGGACTCACAATCTGCGCGTAGAAAGGCTCCAGGAAATGGGGTTCTCCACCGACGACACGGCTCGCATCAGGGGCCCAATCGGTCTGGACATCGGGGCTGAGACCCCTCAAGAAGTTGCCGTTTCGATTCTCGCCGAGATGACGATGGTTCGTTACGGAGCGGGCACGGGGCTGTCACTCCATGGGGTAGATGGACGAATCCACAAGCAGCGTCCAGAAGACAGTTAGCCCGGCGTAGCCTCGTCGTGGTGAAGAACGACGACGCACTCCGCACCGACATCCGTCGCCTCGGCAACCAGCTCGGAGAGGCGCTGGTTCGTCAACATGGACCTGAGCTCCTCGACCTGGTCGAAAAGGTGCGTTCGCTTGGGAAGTCGGCGCGGCGTGGGGGGAGCACCGAGGCCACCACAGGACTGCATGCACTCCTCTCGGATTTGGCCACCGACCGGGTGATCCCCCTGGTCAGGGCCTTCACCACTTACTTCTACCTCGCCAATGTCTCCGAACAAGTACACCGCGCTGATGAGCTGGCACCCGACGAGAGATACCTGAGGTCGACTGTCGACCGGATTATCGAAGCCGACCTCGACCAGGATCTCGTGGACGAGGTTCTGGCTCGTTTCGAGGTCAGGCCGGTGTTCACAGCGCATCCGACCGAGACCGCGAGGCGCAGCGTCCTTTCCAAAACCAACACACTCGCTCAGTTGATCGAGACTCGGCTCGAGACCGACAACCAGGACCGACTGGCGTCGATAGACCGACGATCGGCCGAGCTCATCGACCAGATCTGGCAAACGGATGAGCTTCGACTCGAGCAACCCAGCGTGGTCGACGAGGCGAGATCCGCTCTCTACTACCTGGTGGCACTTGCCGCAGAGGTTCTTCCAGTTGTCTCAGAGACGTTCGCGTCACAGTTCGACCGTCTTGGAGCCGATCCGGGCTTGGCGCCGCTCAGGTTTGGCTCGTGGGTGGGTGGCGACAGAGACGGGAACCCGGGCGTCTCCCCAGAAACAACACTGGAAACCCTCGCCCTTCAACACGATCGCGGCCTCACGCATCTCATTTCCCTCATCGAAGGGCTATCAGATGAGCTGTCGATCTCCAACCGTCTCTCCCCAATAAGCGCCGGCCTCGAACAGTCACTCGAGGCAGACAGGGAGCATCTGCCGGACATCTGGCAGAGGGAGATGAGACGGACCGCAGGCGAGCCTTATCGCCTCAAGTGCTCGTATATTCACGCCCGCCTCTCCAATACCAGAGAGCGAATCCTTTCCGGGAGCCCTCGTCACCGGGGCTCTGACTATCTACACCCGGACGAACTCACTGCTGACCTCGACCTGATGGCGGAGTCGCTGAACCAGGCCAAGGGACAGCTGATCGCAGCAGGGTCGGTGGCCCGGGTCCGACGAGCGGTCGTGACTTTCGGCTTCCAGATGGCGACACTCGATGTCCGAGAGCACGCACAGAAACACAGGACCGCCGTCGAGGAACTGTTTGATGCTGTCGCGGTCGATCTCAAAACCATGGGCGGTGCCCAACGTCTTCAGGTTCTGTCCAGCGAACTCGCCGGGGCCCGGCCTCTGTCCAGCGCCACAACGGAGCTTTCGGCTGAGGTGGAGAAGACCCTCGGCGTGTTCCGGGCTATCCGCGAGGCCAAATCCCGGTACGGACAGCAGGTAATCGAGAGCTACATCATCTCGATGACCGAGACCCCGGTCGACGTTCTCGAGGCCGCAGTCCTGGCCCGCGAAGCGGGTCTGATTGATCTTGACCGCGGTATCGCAGACATTGGCCTTGTGCCCCTCGTAGAGACGATCGACGACCTCAAGGGCTCAGGTTTGCTGCTCGACAACCTCTTCCACAACCCTCAGTACCGTCGTCTGGTTTCACTTCGGGGCGACGTCCAGGAAGTGATGCTCGGTTATTCCGACTCCAACAAGGTTGGCGGAATCGCAGCCTCTCAGTGGGAGATATACAAGACGCAGAAAGTCATGCGGTCCGTTGCCGAGAAGCACAATGTGACGCTGCGTCTTTTCCACGGTCGAGGCGGCACGATTGGCCGTGGCGGCGGTCCGACCCACGCGGCGGTCCTGGCACAGCCCTTCGGAACCATCGACGGCTCGATCAAGATCACCGAACAGGGAGAGGTCATTTCGGAGAAATACGGCAACCCTGGGATCGCGGCCCGGAACCTCGAATTGATGGTTGCATCGGTCCTCGAGAGCTCACTGCTTCATCGAGAGTCGCGTCGGCCCAAGGAGAAACTCAACCGCTGGACAGAAGCGATGGACAGCCTCGCTTCAGAGGCCTACGCCGCCTATCGACGCCTCGTGGAGAACAGCAGCCTTGTTCCATATTTCCTCTCGTCGACACCGGTCGAGGAGTTGGCGAAGATGAATATCGGCAGCCGACCATCGCGACGACCGGGTGGCGTTGGCGGAGTTGACGACCTTCGGGCAATCCCCTGGGTGTTTGGCTGGACTCAGACCAGACAGATCGTCCCCGGGTGGTTCGGAGTCGGCTCTGGCCTCGAAGCGGCTCGCAACGCCGGGTATGAAGATGTGCTGCGGGAGATGGCGACGGACTGGGGCTTCATGCGGACGTTCTTGTCCAACGTCGAGATGACCCTGTTCAAGACGGACCTGGACATCGCAGAACGCTATGTCGACGCCCTCGTTGCCCCTGAGCACCAACACCTTCTCCAATCGATCCAGGCCGAGCGCGATCTGACGATCGCTCAGGTGCTCGAGATTCGAGGCGTGGACCGCCTGCTAGACGATGCCGGCCTGCTTCGTCGCACCCTCGATGTGCGCGACATCTACCTCGATCCAATCAATTACCTACAGGTCTCACTTCTGGAGAGATCTCGCAAAGAGGAGGAATCACCCGACCTCGATCGGGCCCTTCTGCTGACCGTCAACGGAATAGCCGCAGGCATGCGCAACACCGGCTAACCAGATAGAAAGTCAGCCAATACTTCGTTGAACTGCTCTGGGCGCTCGGTGGGGACGGCGTGATGAGCGTTCTCGATGACAACCATCTCGGCGGACGGCATCGCGTCAACAAAGGGCTGTTTTGCCTCGACCGTGATGTAGTCCTGATCGGAGGCCACCATCAGTATCGGCTTCTCGAACCTCGACATCGCTTCGGTGACCCCTTCCCAGTCCAGAATCGCCTCGAACGAATCTCGATATGCGCGTTTGTCGTTCTCGGCCCACCGCTCCACCATGGTCGCCCTCTGTTGTGCCATGTCCTCATCGGTGAACAGGCGACCGGCCAGAACTTCACCCATCTTCCTCATCCCCATGAATCTGAGAATGACTTTTCGCACCGCGATCTCGAGACGCTGGCGGAAGGTCTCTAGCTCGAATTCGGGCAATGCGTTCACTATGACAAGTTCGGCGACCAGCTCAGGGTGATCGGCGGCCAGCTGAAACCCCACCATGCCTCCCAGGGAAAGCCCGACGACTGCTACCGGAGCCAGATCTATCTCTTTTAGTACTTCTGCAACGTCGTCCGCAAAGACCTGAACACTGTACGGACCCGGCGGTTTCTCGGACTGTCGATGGTGATCACGGTGTAGTCGTCGGAAAACCGGTCGATCTGCTCTTCCCAGTCTCTTCCGCTGGAGCCGAGCCCGTGGAGTAGGAGGAGAGGAGGCCCGCTGCCGATGATTTCGTAATGGATACTCGTTTGATTCGCGATGGCTTCCGGCATCGGGGCACCGTAGTCTCCGGCTCATGGCCATCACCATCCTCAACCACCCACTTGCGTCCGACCTGCTCACGATTCTGCGGAGCCAGGAGACCAAACCACCCGAGTTTCGTCAGAGTGCCGAGCGGCTCGGCTACCTGCTCGTGGCCGAGGCTCTGTCGGATATGCCGACGGACCCTGTAGAAATCACAACGCCTCTCGAGCCCATGACAGGCCAACAACTCCACAGACCAGTGGTAGCGGTAGCTGTGCTCCGGGCAGGGTTGGGACTTCTTCAATCGGTCTTGACTCTGGTCCCCGATGCAGCGATCGGCTTCGCCGGGGTGCAACGCAATGAAGAAACTGCAGAACCGATGGAGTACTACACAAAGTTCCCCACCCTCGGCGCCGCCCGTGTGCTGATTCTGGAGCCGATGCTCGCCACCGGAGGCTCACTCTCCTGGGCCGTCGACAAGGTGAAGGAGAACGGGGCAAAGGACATCACGGCGGTTTGCGTTGTGGTCGCTCCCGAGGGAGTCGACCGCATGAAGGACGACCACCCCGATGTTCGGATCGTCGCGGCGTCCCTCGACCGCGAGCTCAATCCCAGCTACTACATCGCCCCCGGTCTGGGCGATATGGGAGACCGTCTCTTCGGCACCGTGTGAGCCTGTTCGAGGACGCGGTCACGACGGTGATCACTCACCTGGAGCCAGGCGACGTTGTCACCTATGGCGAGGTTGCGGCAGAAGCAGGGTTCCCCGGGGCGGCGAGAGCGGTCGGCACCCTTCTCCGCATGGCCGGCGACGATCTTCCCTGGTGGCGTGTGGTCGGTTCGGGGGGCCACCTCCGCACGCCGAATCCCGGCCTTCAGGCACGACTATTGGCGGATGACGGCGTGCTCGTCGTGAATGGGCGAGTCGCCGACTAGGCGTAGTAGGTCGGGAATGGTTTCCAAGTCTCGAGTGATGATCGGAACCGATAGACCGTCTCGCATCGTCCAATCGAAGACGAATCTCGATTGGAGGAGAGATGCAACGTTTGACTATCGGAGTCCTGGCGGTTGCGGCCGTGGTTCTGGCAGCTTGCACGGCAGGTCAGCAAACCACCGAACCGCCCAATATCACTGTCGAGCCGGCCAATATCACTGTCAATACCGGAGAAACCCAGACCGGGATCTCTGTTTCCGGAACCGGCGAAGTCACGGGTACACCCGACACCGTGACGGTGAACATCGGCGTGTCTGTCAGCGGCAAGACTGTCGCCGAGGCCAGTTCGCTCGCAGCCGAGAAGGCCGATGCGCTGATCGCCTCTCTCACATCCAACGGCGTTGACCCCGACGACATAACGACTACCAATTATTCGATCTGGCCCGAGTACGACTACCGCAGCGGCCGGGAAAAACTCATCGGCTACCAGGTGAATAACACTGTCCGGGCCAAGATTCGCGACATCAGTGAAGCCGGGGACGTCCTCGACTCGGCCGTCGAGGCCGGCGGGGACGCCGTTCGCGTCAACGGTCTCAGTTTTTCGATCGAAGATGACACCGAGATGATCGAGGCCGCCCGTCAGGTGGCCTGGAACGACGCTCTGGCCAAAGCCCAGCAACTAGCGGATCTTTCCGGTCAGACACTCGGCCCGGCGATCACCATCAACGAGTCGTTCAGCAGGCCTCCAACACCGATACGGTTTGAAGCTTACGAGGCAGATGCTGCCGGGAGTATCGCCACTCCTATCGAACCAGGTACATCGGCGGTGACAATCAGCATCCAGGTCCAGTTCGCACTCGGCGGCTAGAAACGTGTGCAATTTGGACCTTGCCCCTTAGGTCACGAAACTTGAAGCGATCAGGCACTTCACCAACACATTCGACTGGTCACGACCCGAGTTACAGGCGCTGATCGACGATGCCCGAGTCTTCAAGGCGTCGCCATACGGTGACGCTCTAGCAGGGAAGACGATCGCGCTTCTCTTCCTCAACAACTCGTTGCGGACCCGCACCTCGTTCGATGTCGGGGCCAATCAGCTAGGCGGCCACGCCGTGGTGCTGTCCCCGTCTGGTGGCATGTGGCCCCTCGAGTTCGATGAGGGTGCCGTCATGGCAGGCGAGGCCGAGGAGCACGTCAAGGAGGCGGCCAAGGTCCTCTCCCGCTACTGCGACCTCATAGGGATCCGTGCCTTCCCCAAGTTCGAGGACTGGGAGGAGGACCGCAAAGACCGAATCCTCAACGCCTTCGTCGAGCACGCCGACGTCCCGGTCATCAACATGGAGACAATCACACACCCATGCCAGGAGATGGCCATGACCATGGCTCTCCAAGAACAACTCGGCAAACTCGACGGAAAGAAGTTCGTTCTCACTTGGGCCTACCACCCGAAACCACTCAACACAGCGGTCGCCAACTCCGCTCTGGTCATCGCCGCCAAGTTTGGAATGGACGTAACGCTCCTTTGCCCGAACGAAGAGTTTGTGCTCGACGATCGTTATCTGGACATTGCGCGTTCAGACACGAACTCCAACGGACGGAGCATCACCATCACCCATGACATCGACGCGGCCTATCGGGGGGCAGACGTCGTCTACGCCAAGAGTTGGGGGGCCCTCCCCTACTTCGGCAACTGGGAAGCGGAGAAACCCATCAGGGATCAGTACCGCCACTTCATCGTGGACGAGGAGAAGATGGCTCTCACCAACGATGCCCTCGTGAGTCACTGTCTTCCGATGAGGCGAAACGTGATCATGACCGACGCTGTGTTTGATGCCCAAACTTGCTTTGCCTACGACGAGGCCGAAAACCGCCTCCACACCCAAAAAGCGATCATGAGCGCCCTGGTAGGGGACGGTTGACGATGACTCCCAACCAAGACGTCCGCCACACAATCGTGCAGCTCCTATCCAACATGAGCGACGGGAAGGAGATTCGCACCTATCTCAGCCGGTTCTCACAACTCGATCAGTCTCGATTCGCCGTGATCAAGATCGGCGGGGCCATCCTTCAGAACAGACTCGAAGAGACGTCAGCCGCTCTCGCTCTTCTCCACACGGTCGGACTGACTCCGATAGTCCTCCACGGCGGCGGTCCCCAGCTCGACGATCGGCTGGCCAGCGACGGCATCGACACAGAAAGAGTCGACGGCTTGAGGGTCACGACCAGCGACGTACTCGACGCAGCCCGCGACATCTTCACAGCCCAGAACATCTCGCTCGTCGAGGCGGTGAGGGGCCAGGGTGTTTCCGCTCACGGACTCACTCAGGGCGCGTTCGACGCAGACATCATCGATCAGGACAAGTATGGCTTTGTCGGCGAACCCGCAGAACTACATCTCGATCTGCTGCGATCGATCGTGGAATCCGGGGCGATCCCCATTCTCACCTGCCTCGGTGTGGCACGCGGAGGACAGTTGGTGAACATGAACGCCGACTCGGCTACGCGCCTCCTCGTCCACGTGATTCAGCCGATGAAGATCATTTTCCTTGTTGACTCGGGCGGTCTACGCGACAGCGAGGGACGAATCATCGAGTCGATCAACCTCGCTTCGGACTTCGACGACTTGATGAGTCAGGATTGGGTCCACTCGGGGATGAGGCTCAAGCTCGCTGAAATCCGCCGTCTTCTCGACGACTCGCCTCCATCGACCTCGGTGTCGATCACGAGTCCCGCCACCCTGGTCAGAGAGTTGTTCACCCATGGGGGCGCAGGCACCCTTATCCGCAAAGGCGAGAACATCGTCAAATACGAAAACAAGGCCGATCTCGATCGTGACCGCGTCGAGGACCTCGTCCAAGGAGCTTTCGGTCGAAAGTTGGAGACCCGTTGGTGGGACGGCCTGGACCTGGCGGCCGCCTATGTCTCCGAAAGTTACCGGGCTGGGGCGATTGTGACCCGTATCAATGACTTCATCTACCTCGACAAGTTCGCGATTCATGAGAGCGCTCAAGGAGAGGGACTGGCCAGAACGGTCTGGACCCATGTGACAAGGGATTTTCCCGTGCTCTTCTGGCGGTCGAGAATCGACAATCGGTTCAATGCCTTCTATGCCAAGGAGGCCGATGGTTCGGTGAAACTAGACCAGTGGACCATCTACTGGATCGGTGAGACCGACTTCGACAGGATCAGCCGAGCCGTCAAGCGACTGAACGGACTTCCGGCAGCCTTCCGAAGGGACTCCTCAGGTGTCTGAGGCAAGATCCATCGGTGTTGTCGGCGCCCGCGGGCACACCGGCAGCGAACTGCTCCGTCTCCTTGACAAACACCCTGGCTTCGCCGTGGAATACGCCGGCTCTAGAGAGCTTGCAGGTCGTCCGGTTCCAGAGATTGAAGGACTTACTTTCGGGGACCTGGGTGAGGATGGGGTGGCCGACCTAGGGCTGGATGCGGTGTTCCTCGCACTCCCCAACGGTGCCAGCTTGCCCTTCGTCTCCGCTCTGCCCACCGATACCGTGATCGTCGACATCTCCTCAGATCACCGCTTCGATGACACAATAGAGCGAAGATCGCCGGAGCCAGGCGTGTCGCCAATCCGGGCTGCTACGCAACTGTGATGCAGTTGGCGCTGGCACCTTTCATCGAAGATCTCGATGGAGTGCCTGCTGTGTTCGGTGTCTCTGGATACTCCGGTGCCGGTACCACGCCATCGGCGATGAATGACCCGAATCGTCTCGCCGACAACCTGTGGCCTTACAAGCTCGTAGGCCACAATCATGAACGAGAGACCACTCGAAACCTGGGTCACCCGGTTCGTTTCATGCCTCACGTCCACCAGGCGTTCAGAGGTCTTCTCATAACTTCAAATATCCCGATATCCGCGCCAATCACCAGCGACGAAGCGGTGCAACGTCTGGTTGATGCCTACGCCGACGAGCCTCTGATCGACATTCAGGAGGAGATTCCCGAGTTGCGCGACGGCGCCGGACGTCTCGGCGTCCTCCTTGGCGGTGTGCACGTAAGCGAGGATGGCACAAACGTGGTGGTTGTGGGCGTCGAGGACAACCTGCTCAAAGGAGCGGCGGTGCAAGCCGTCCAGAACCTCAACCTCGCGTTCGGTCAACCGGAGTTTGCCGCAATCCTCTGAACGCGAATAGCTTGTGCCCATGGCCTACACGGCAATCGACCTGATCGAGATAAAGCGCGACGGGGGTGCTCTCTCGGCTGACGCCATCGAATGGCTCATCGCTGCATATACAGATGGCAGCGTGCCGGACTATCAAATGTCCGCAATGGCAATGGCGATCCTGCTCAACGGGATGAACAACGAAGAGCTCGCCGCGTTGACCGAGGCAATGCTCAACTCCGGCGAGGTGATGGATTTCTCCAATATCGCAGCTGCCAAGATCGATAAACACTCCACCGGGGGCGTCGGTGACAAGATCTCGATACCCCTGGTACCGATGGTGGCGGCATGTGGCATCTATGTGCCAATGATCTCGGGCCGCGGGCTGGGTCATACCGGTGGGACCCTCGACAAACTGGAGTCGATCCCCGGCTTCCGCACCGATATGAATGCCGACCGTTTTCGTGCCCTCCTTGTCGCACACCGTCTTGTCCTCGCCGGACAGTCCGAAACGATGGTCCCTGCGGACCGCAAGCTCTACGCATTGCGAGACGTCACCGGCACCGTCCCCTCGATTCCACTCATCTCCAGCTCGATCATGTCGAAAAAGTTGGCGGAAGGGCTCGACGGACTCCTTCTGGACGTGAAGACGGGATCTGGAGCGTCTATAAGGGAACTCGACCGCTCTCGGGAGCTTGCCCGCACCATGGTCGGGATCGGTGCATCCCACGGGGTCAACACCGTCGCCTTCATAACTTCGATGGACCAACCACTCGGAAACGAGGTCGGCAATGCCAACGAGATCAAGGAATCGATCGACGTTCTTCGTGGTGATGGGCCGCAGGACGTGACCGAGCTCACGATGGTATTCGGTGAGACAATGCTCGAGTTAGGCGGCGTCGACGGAGGCCGTGAGCGACTCGAGGACGTAATCGAGTCGGGGGCTGCGTTGGAGAAGTTCGTCGAAGTTGCGGTGGCGCATGGAGGAGACCCATCGGTTATCGACGATCCGTCACTACTCGCTGTGGCGCCTCACGAGGCGATGGTTGCCGCTCCCGGGTCCGGGTACGTCACCCAATGCGATGCCCTCACAATCGGAGTCGTCGCCACCCACCTTGGCGCCGGACGCGAGCGCAAGGAAGACACCATCGATCCTGGAGTGGGGATCACACTCAAGGCGAAAATCGGCGACATAGTGCAACGGGGCGATCCTCTAGCCATAGTCCATTACAGCGATGAAGAGAGATGGGATGCTCAACGCGAGAGCCTCGCAACCGCTTGGACAATCTCCGACCAGCCCATTCCGACACCAGATCTGATCATCGAAAGAGTGGACGTCACCACGACCTGAGTGCGGTCGAATAGTCCGAACGCCAGTTATCATCCCGCCGGATTCAAAACAAGGAGCAATGCGGTATGAAGGTTGTCGTCTGCGTCAAGCAGATCCCCGATCCGGCCACCCCCTACACCCTCGAGCCGGGCACACACTGGTTGACACGCCCTGAAGACCAGGTCCTCGATGACACCGACCGCTACGGGGTGGAAATGGGTCTTCAGCTAGCCCAGGCGAACGAGGGCACGGTCACGTTGGTGAGCATGGGACCGGCAGGCAACGCCCAGGGAATACGCCAGGCCCTGGCCATGGGCGCCGACAAGGCACTCATCATCGAGGACGGCGAACTCCGTGGCGCCGACGCCCTGACAACGTCGAGAGTTCTCGCTGCTGCCATCGAAAGGGAAGGCTTCGATCTGGTCATCGCCGGCACCGAGTCGACCGACGGATATTCAGGTGTCATTCCTCAGATGCTCGCTGAGCACCTCGGCACTCCGGCCCTTACCTATGCGAAAAACGTCGACATCGGCGACGGAAAGGTAACCATCGACCGTCAGACCGACGACGGCTACGACGTGGTCGCGACCGATCTGCCTGCTGTTCTTTCGGTGACAGCTGGCGTGGTCGAGCCTCGTTATCCCACGTTCAAAGGGATCATGGACGCCAAGAAAAAGCCAGTGGAACATCTAACGCTCGCCGACCTCGGCGTTGAGACATCGTCCGACCAAAAGGTCACGTCGATTACCGAGGCGCCTGAACGAGCGGCCGGTCGAAAAGTTGAAGACGACGGTGAGGCCTACCAGGCCATCGTCGCCCTCCTCGAAGAGAGGAAGGTGATCTGAGATGGTCTCGGTGTGGGTATTCATCGAAGAAGTCGACGCAGGCCCGTCGGTGCTGGGTCTGGAGCTTTTGGCCAAGGCCAGAACCCTTGGCAACGTCACCGCTGTCTACCTGGGGACCGGGAGTGACGAGGCATTCGCCGCTCTGGGCGAGCATGGGGCAAGCTCGGTACTGCACGCAGACGCCGGCGATCGACTCCCGTCGGGACCACTCGCCGCTGCGCTTGCCGACCGGGTGGCTGTCGAGTCACCCGAGCTGTTCTTGTTTGGCCAGGCCTACACTGATAGGGACGTTGCCGGACGTCTTGGCGTTCGACTGGGCGTCGGAGTTCTATCCAATGCTTCTGACGTCCGTCTGACAGACGCAGGTGTGGAGACGGACCATGAGATCTTTGGTGGGAGCCAGGTTGCAACCGCATCGTCATCGAGTGGGCCGTTCCTCGTGCTCATTCGACCCAAGTCGTTCCCCGCCGAACCGGTAGGCGGAGATGCCCCATCGGTTGTCACTCTCGAACTTCCCGACGTCGGCTATTCGGAGGCGACGGTTGTCGAGTCACACGTCGAAGAACACGAGGGGCCGCAACTTGGAGAGGCTGCAATCGTTGTGTCTGGTGGACGCGGTCTTGGGTCGATCGAGGCGTACGATCTGGTCGAGAAACTTGCCAAGCTGTTGGGAGCCGCAAGCGGTGCCACAAGGGCCATCGTCGACGCGGGCTGGGTCCCGTACGCCAAGCAAGTGGGGCAAACGGGCAAGACAGTCAAGCCCGATGTCTACATCGCTGTCGGTATCTCGGGAGCCATGCAGCACCTTGTCGGCATGAAGGATGCCGGAACCATCATCGCCATCAACAAGGATCCCGATGCCCCCATTTTCTCGGTCGCCGACCTTGGGATCGTCGGTGACGTCCACAAGGTGCTTCCTCAACTGATCGAGGCGCTGGAAAACCGCTGACCAATAGCCAGGATCCGTCGAGTCAGAGCCCAGCAATCACAATCGACGCGATCGCCACGATCGGGCCGCTCAACCCGGCCGGTGGTGAGGTCGGTCTGCACAGCTCAGCGTTATTCGGCTCACCGGACGACATCGTCAGTTACGTCGAGTGGGGCAGTCCGGAGCAATTCATAGGCTGAACCGGTGAGGCAACAGCTCATCGAGAGTGTGCTCTCTTACGACTGACCCGTCCCCAGCGGTCACGATGACCTT
>QIDW01000133.1 GCA_003230435.1 Acidimicrobiia bacterium
GCAACGAGTGGCGTGCCTGCCTACACCGACGTTGGGGGCCACCTCTTCGAGAACGAGATCGACAGGATTCAGACTGCGGGGATCGGTTTTGGCTGTACTGAGACCGAGTTCTGCCCAGATCGTCCGCTGGAGCGTGACGAGATGGCTGAACTCCTGGTGCGGGCGTTCGGCTATGAGAACCCGGATGGGACGGACTTCTTCAACGACGACGATGCAAACCCCTTCGAGGAGTCCATCAACAAGTTGGCCAGTGCAGGGGTCACCATTGGGTGTAACCCCCCGGACGGGGATCAGTACTGCCCGGACCGTCTTCTGAGCCGAGCGGAGATGGCCTCCTTCTTCGTGAGGGCCCTGGGTCTCTGACTAGCGTTTGATCAATCGATCAGCGGCTTGAGCCGCTGTAGACGTGCGGAGGAGCCCTCCATAGAGAGAATGGAGACGGGGATTCGTGTTTAGCTTTGGTTTCTGGCAGAAGTGGCTATTCGGTTTTGGGCTCTATCTCGTCGTGTTCGGGCTCATAATGGCGCTCTTCGGGCAGTCGAGACTGATGAACTTCGTGTTCAACAACCAGATCAACCCCGCTTTTTGGAGTTCGACGGAGCTGTCCGCGGCCGCGGCGGAGTTTCAGGCATTCATATACGGTGTTCTCGGTGCCACGATTGTCGGATGGGGCGTCTTCCTCGCCTTCATCGCGCGCTATCCGTTCAAGGCGAGAGAGCCATGGGCGTGGAACTGCGTCGCTATCGGAGTGGTGATGTGGTTCGTCGTTGACACATTCGTCTCTATTCGCTTTGGTGTTGGATTCAACGTGATGGTCAACATTGTCTTCCTCTCGCTAGCCCTATTCCCGTTGCTTTTCACAAGAACGCACTTCAGGGAAACGAACGCGACCCGGCCTTGAGAGCGAGACCAGAGACAGGGCCGGCCCCAAGGAGTGGCTAGCTGCCGATCGCTTCGAGCATCCTCTCCAGGGCCGCGTCGTACGTGAGGGTCTGTGACTCACCGTCGCTCAGGTCCAACGTGATGGTGATCCGTGTGGGTGATGCATGGACGTAGACGCGGTCTGCATCGACCCCGTCGTCAAGCGCAACCGTGAAGCGGCTTGCCTTGAGGCTGGTGCGTAGGTCGCTGACTCTGAGGCCAAAGTCCTGCGCAACGGCTTTCAGCTCGTCTGCGTCCTCAATAGGGCTCATGGTCGGTACCCTATTCTAATCGGACCTCTTGAGCGGACCAGACGAAATCTCAGTAGAAGCTGCCCGTTGCGAGCGAATGACCATTGCGCCTCACCCTGATCGGCTCTGCCACCAGATCATCCCAGCCCCGGCAACCACCGCCCCCCCGCCCCAGAGCACCCACCATCCATTCCCGGTCATGAAGCTCTCGGGCGCGAACGCCACGTCGAAGCCCTGAAGAATCCAGATGAGCCCGGCGATTATGAGAATGATCCCGGAGGCGAGTCGGAGCATTCGCTGAGCCTATCTTGACATTTGGCGACAACCTGGCGAGCATTCCCGCCAACATGCAGACGAACCGCCTCACGGTGCACTCCGGTGATAGCCTCGATCGCTTCTTCGGCTTCGTCTATTTCGGCGCTTAGCGCCGTTTACCTCACCTCCGCTGTTCGCTTTCCTACCCACTTCACCCTTCGTTTGAGGCACCCATGAATGAATCCCAGAACCGACTCGATATAGACCAAATAAGAATCGACATCGACCACGTCGACAGTGAAATCGTCAATCTTCTCGCCGAGCGAAAAGGACTCAGCCTTCGGATGGCCCATGAGAAGGGTCGGGTCGACCAGCCTTCCAGGGATCAGAGCCGCGAAGAGGATCTGATCGCGAAACGAGTCGCATCCGGCCAGGATCACGATCTCGACTCGGGCCTGATAATCCAGGTCTGGAGAGCAATCGTCGACGACTCGGTTCGTGTCCAGCAGGAGGCCCTTGGCCGTGGTGCCGACGAGACGACAGGCGTCACCGTGGCGATTCAGGGCATCGAGGGCTCATATAGCTATCTGGCGTGTCAGCAGTACTTCGGCGCGAGAGGCACCGAAGTATCGGTTGTCACCTCCCGCACGTTCTCCGAAGCGATCCAGAACGTGCGCGACGGAAGAGCCGACGCGACGGTACTTCCCATGGAGAACACCACTTCGGGAGCGATCACGGAGGTATACGACCTTCTTCTCGAAAGTGGGCTCCACCTGACAGGCGACATCAAGTTCAAGGTTCGCCACTGTCTGCTCGGCGTGCAAGGTGCTTCGATTGCTGACATGCGGAAGATCTACTGTCATACCCAGGCAGTCGCCCAGTGCTCGGAGTTTCTTGCGACGCTAGAAGACTGCGAGGTCGTTCATTTCAGTGACACCGCACTGTCCGGAAAGCGTATCAAGGATCTCAACGACCCCTCGATTGGCGCGATCGCGTCTGAAGAGGCGGCCCGCCTTTTTGATCTAGAGGTGCTCAAGTCCGGGATCGCCAATCGCGAAGAGAACTACACCCGTTTCGTAGTGGTGGCCTCCGATCCGATCGACATCCCCGAAGGCGTCCCTGCCAAGACATCGATCGTCATGGCCGTTAGCAACCGCCCCGGCGCTCTCATGGACGCCCTCGCCATATTCAGCGAGGGAGACATAAACCTCGTCAAGCTGGAGTCCCGTCCCATCCTCCACAATCCCAGGGAGGAACTGTTCTACGTCGACTTCGAAGGGGATGTGAGCGAGAAAACCGTTGACGCGGTCCTCAGCACCCTGATGAAAGAGGTTAGGTTCTTGAAAGTCCTTGGCAGCTACCCGTCGCGTGACTTGCGGCAGAAACCCAAGCTCCGGACACCGGAGTCGAGACAGGTCAACGCCAGAGAGGCTCTTGTCGAGCCGTCGCCGACCACCGATGACCCAAAGGGTTACAGGTTGGGGAGCCGGGGCCACAAGTCGTCCAGCACTGTTGTCGAGGTTGGCGGGGCAAGGTTCGGTGGTGACGATTTGGTGATGATCGCCGGCCCATGCGCAGTCGAGTCATGGGACCAGATTGTGGCGACTGCGAGGGAGGTGCGTGACGCCGGGGCCTCCGTTCTGCGCGGTGGGTGTTTCAAACCGAGGACTTCTCCATACTCGTTCCAAGGGCTCGGTCTCGAGGGTCTCGACATGCTCGCCGAGGCGGGGAAGACCTTTGGCCTGCCAGTGGTGACCGAGGTTCTTTCACCCGAAGATGTCGATGCTGTGGCGAAGAAATCGGACATTCTTCAGATCGGCACCAGGAACATGCAGAATTTCTCACTACTGGCAGCAGTGGGGAGGACCCATCGACCCGTGCTGCTCAAGCGGGGGATGAGCTCTTCGTTGGACGAGTTGCTTCAGGCGGCCGAGTACATCCTGGCCGAGGGGAATCAACAGGTGATCCTTTGCGAACGAGGGATCAGGACTTTCGAGAGATCCACCAGGAACACCCTTGATCTCAGCGCGGTCCCGGTGCTGAAAAGCCGTACCCACCTTCCGGTGGTCGTCGACCCTTCCCACGCCGCAGGAAGCCGAGATCTCGTGCCGCCGCTGGCGTTGGCCGCAGAGGCGGTCGGCGCTCACGGAATAATGGTCGAGATCCACCCGGATCCCGACACAGCGCTCAGCGATGGGCCACAGTCACTGCACTTTCATCAGTTTGAGCACCTGATGGGAGCCCTTGGGATACCTCCCAACCGAAGAGTGTCCGGCGGGTAGCCGGACTTGCGGGCTGGCTGCATGATGTCACGCGGCTAACTTCTTGCGGCATGAGCGAGCGTCTTGACGCCTGGATGGATGGGTATGTCCTGGCATGGAGTACCAACGAATCAGAGCACATTGCTGCACTGTTCACAGAGGATGCGGTCTATGACCCTCAGACTGCGGCAGGAGAATGGGACGGCCTATCTGAGATCATCGTCCGATGGCAGGAGACAGACGACGACGAAGACAACTGGGAGTTCGAGTGGCAACCGCTGGTCGATACAGACGAGCTCGCGTTGATCACGGGGCGGACGCGCTATAACGAGCCGCCAGTCAGCTATCGTAATTTGTTCGTTATCCGGTTTCGGGACGACGGCCGGTGTTACGACTTCACCGAGTGGTACATCGAAGAGGGCGACTCGTGAGTGGAGCCATCAATACGGCTTACGTCCTTGGCGGTGGGGGACGCTGGGGTGCCGTAGAGGTCGGCATGCTCCGAGCTCTCAACGACGCAGGTATTAAACCAGACATCATCCTCGGGACCTCGATCGGCGCCTTCAACGGATCAGTGATCGCCGATGATCCCGGCCCCGTCGGCGTACAGAGGTTGGCGGACTTCTGGGACGAACTGGCCGGCGCCGATCTTTTCCGAACCAGTGTGTTCAGCACGATAAAGAACGTGGCCACCCTTCAGCCGGCCATCCACCGGTCTGCGGAGCTACAACTCTTTCTCGAGCACATGCACGGGTCACGAAAGCGCATAGAGGACCTGCAGGTTCCCTTCCAGTGTGTTGCGGCTTCGATTCAGAGTGCCGCCGAGCACTGGTTCACCGGGGGTCCACTGATTCCGGCGCTTCTCGCCTCTTCAGCCGTTCCTGTGCTTTTCCCTCCGGTCGAGATCGAGGGGGAGCACTTCTATGACGGCGGTCTGGTCAATTCGGTGCCCCTGGCACGAGCGGTGGACCTGGATGCCTCTGTGATCTACGTGCTTCAGGTGGGTCGTCTCGAGGCACCCCTGCGACCCCCCGAAAGACTGCATGAGGCAGCGCTGATCTCGTTCGAGATCGCCCGGCGCAACAGATACGCAACAGCTCTCGAGACGCTTCCAAAGGGTGTTGATGTCCACGTCTTGCCATCGGGGAACCCGGTTGAGTTCGATGATCGCCGCCAGTTGCGCTGGCGGGACACGGGAGACACCTCCGATCTGATTGATGGCGCATACACGGCGAGTGGGACGTATCTGAAGGAGAACGGGCTGTCATGAGAGGACCCCCTCCCCGGTGGATACGGCGTCTGTTGATCGATCCGGTCTTTGTGCTTGGAATGGGTGTGGTCGCGGTTTCTCTTCCGGTCGTGTTGGTCGCGGTGGCCTTCCTGTCGCGATATGTGCCCGGCAAGTGGCGGCCGCTTCGCATCATCTGGTTCCTTTTCCTGTACCTGGTTGTCGATGCCGCGGCGGTTATCGGGTTGTTCTTGCTCTGGATCGTCTCGGGGTTCGGGTGGAAGATCCGATCGCCCGGATTCCAGAAGGCTCACTATCGGTTGTTTGGCTGGATGCTTCGCCGAGTTGTGGCATCTGCCAAGTTCACCTTCAAGGTCACAGTTGTTGCCGAAGGGGAGATTCCGAGGACAGTCGGAGGACGGCAGCGGCCGATCCTTGTGATGTCGCGGCACGCCGGCCCGGGAGACTCCATGCTGTTGATGGATGGTCTCTACCACCGGTTCGGCCGAAAGCCTCGGATCGTTCTCAAGGAGTTTCTCCAGTGGGACCCGGCCATCGACATAATGCTCAATCGGCTCCCGTCCACATTCGTTCCGGCCACTGGTAGGGCGGGTAATCCGGTTATCGAGGCCATTGAGGAGATGACCGCCTCCATGGATGCTGACTGTGCGTTTGTGATCTTCCCCGAAGGGGGCAACTACACCATCAAACGCCACCTGCGAGCCATTCAGAAACTAAAGGAAATCGGCCGCCCCGACTTGGCTGAGAGAGCCAAGAGTCTCAAGAACACTCTCCCACCAAAACCCAAGGGCGTGATGACGGCGCTTGCGGCAGCCCCTGACAAGACCGACGTGTTCTTTGTTGGCCATGCTGGACTGGAGACTCTGGTGTCTTTTGGCGACATTTGGCGGGGTATGCCGATGGACACTCATGTGGCGACGAAGACTTGGTATTTCCCGGCCGAGCGGATCCCGCCGCCAGAAGAGCAAGAGACGTGGCTCTATGACATTTGGGCCGAGATCGACGGTTGGATAACCGAGAAGTTGTCGGACACGGCCGAACCGTTTGATGACCACGACGATTATCAGTAGGTGGATTTCCACCGCACGTTCGACTGCTCTGATGCGGCGGTACTTGGGAGAGATGCGTTGTCCCTACGCTGCTCGTAGGCCTCGATGTCGGAGACATACTCGAGAGTCATCGAAATGTCGTCGAGGCCACGAAGAAGGCGATACTTGCGAAAGGGGTCGATCACGAAACTTCGTTTCCAGGAGTTGCCAACGACCTGCAGAGTCTGCGTCGGCAGGTCAACCACGATCTCGGTCTGAGGAGCCTTCTGGACGAGATCCATCAGATGGTCGATGTCCTCCCCGGGAAGCTCGACCGTGAGCATGCCACTCTGCAAACAGTTGCTCTTGAAGATATCCGCGAAACTCACGCCAACCAGCACTTCGATCCCCAGGCCGTCAAGCGCCCAAACGGCGTGCTCCCGGCTTGACCCGGATCCAAAATTGGAGCGGGTCAACATGATCGAGGCTCCTGCGTAAGCAGGATCATTGAGTGCGAATTCGGGGTCGCGACGCCACGACTCGAAGGCGAAAGGCCCATAGCCGTCGCGTTCGATTCGCTTGAGATGTCGCGCCGGGATGATCTGGTCGGTGTCGACGTTCTCACGATCAATCGGGACTGCTCGACCGCTGATCGTGGAGACCTGTCTCAAGTGATCAGCTCCCTGACATCGACGAAATGGCCCGCAACGGCCGCCGCTGCCGCCATTTCTGGGCTGACGAGATGTGTGCGGCCCCCCGGGCCCTGTCGTCCCTCGAAGTTCCTATTTGATGTCGAGGCGCTTCTCTCTCCCGGAGCCAGTACGTCAGGGTTCATACCCAGGCACATCGAACAGCCGGCGTCCCGCCATTCGAAGCCGGCGGCAACAAAGATGGCTGCCAGTCCCTCCTCCTCGGCCTGGTGTTTCACCAGCCCGGAGCCTGGGACGACCATTGCAGTCACGCCCTGGGCCACATGTTTGCCCTTGACAACAGCGGCGGCTGCACGCATGTCCTCGATCCGGCCGTTGGTGCAGGACCCAAGAAACACGCGATCGATCGGGATCTCACGGATCGGAGTCCCCGGAGTCAGGTCCATGTAGGCCAGGGCCCGCTCGGTGCTCTCCCGTTCTGGCATTGCGAAGTCTTGGGGATCGGGTATGCGTCCGTCGACTGTGACGCTCTGTGCCGGGTTGGTGCCCCAGGTCACGAATGGTCGTATCTGGGATCCATCCAATGAGGCCTCTCGATCGAACTGGGCATCGTCATCGGTACTGAGTTGAGACCATCGTTCGACAGAGGACTCCCAGATGTCTTCGTGAGGCGCGTGAGGGCGACCCCGCACGTACTCAAAGGTTTTCTCGTCTGGAGCGACTAGCCCGGCGCGGGCTCCCGCTTCAATCGACATATTGCAAACCGTCATCCGTCCCTCCATCGAGAGCTCACGAATGACTTTGCCGCGGTATTCGATCACATGACCTCTGCCTCCGCTGACCCCGATCTCATTGATGATGGCGAGGATCACATCCTTTGCCGTCACTCCGGGACCAAGTTCTCCAGTGACCTCGACTGACATTGTGTTGGGCCGTGCCTGCCGCAATGTCTGTGTCGCAAGCACATGTTCAACCTCAGACGTCCCGATGCCAAAGGCAAGCGCCCCGAACGCCCCGTGAGTCGAGGTGTGGCTGTCACCGCACACGATCGTCATTCCTGGCTGGGTGAACCCCTGTTCCGGCCCGATGATGTGCACGATTCCCTGACGGGCGTCGAAGATGTCGAACAGGGTGATGCCGAACTCCTCGGCATTTTTCTGCATCACATCGATTTGCTTCGCCGACAGCGGGTCGGGGTTGGGCTGGTCGCGTCCAACGGTGGGCACGTTGTGGTCGACCGTGGCGAGCGTGAGGTCGGGCCTTCTCACCGGTCGTTCTCCGCGGCGGAGGCCTTCGAAAGCCTGCGGCGATGTCACTTCATGGACGAGGTGAAGGTCGATGTACAACAAGTCCTGTCGCTCACCTGCCACGTTGTCAACGTCCAAAACGCCGCTCTCCGTCAGTGCGTCACGTCTGGCAGCTTCCTGGAGCGGGCTGTCAATGGTGTGCGCTTCCCAGATTTTCTCGAACAGCGTCTTGGGGGTCACTGGGACATCTCTGCAGATCGACTGGCCGAGACGAGTTCGGCTACGCGATTTCCGACATCCGATGTCGACGCCCCCATCTGACCGGCCTGAAGAGAGGGGAGTGATCCTGCGATCTGCCCGACGGCGCTCTCGACAGCCTCGCCGGCGTCTGTCTCGCCGAGCACTACGAGCATCATCGCCACAGATCCAATGGCTGCCAGGGGATTGATCTGCCCGGTCCCTTCAAATCCTGGGGCTGTTCCACCAATGGGCTCGAACATAGAGACACCTTCAGGGTTCATGTTCGCTCCGGCAGCGATGCCCAGCCCACCTTGTATCGCCGCGCCGAGATCGGTGATGATGTCTCCGAACATGTTGTCGGTGACGATGACGTCGAACCGCCCTGGGTCCTCGACCATCCACAGACAGGCCGCATCGACGTGTGCGTAGTGGGTGTCGATATCGGGATAGTCGGCCGCCACCTCATCGAAGACTCTTGCCCATAGATCCCACGAGTAGGTCATGACGTTGGTCTTGCCGCACAAGGTGAGCTGTCGCCTTGGGCGGTTCGCGGCAAACTCGAACGCGAATCGAACACATCGCTCAACAGCGAAGCGGGTGTTGACCGACTCCTGAACAGCCACTTCGAAAGGTGAGCCCTTGGCTGTGAAGCTGCCTTTGCCTGCGTAGAGCCCTTCGCTGTTCTCTCTGACAACGACAAAGTCGACATCCTGTGGCCTCACATCTGCGAGGGGGCTTCTGACACCAGGGTGAAGATTGATAGGGCGCAAATTGATGTACTGATCCAGCTCACGTCGTATCCGGATGATGATGTCCTGTTCCAGGACTCCCGGCGGCACATCGGGGTGTCCTACGGCTCCAAACAGGATTGCGTCTGACCGTTTGAATCCGTCGAGATCGGGACCGGTGAGAGTCTCTCCAGTGCGGAGGTACCTCTCGCCCCCGAGGTCGCAAGTCGTGGTTTCGAACTCGAAACCGAAGGCGTCGCCAGCCGCTTCAAGGACCTTGACCGCCTCGGCTACCACTTCGGGCCCGGTCCCGTCGCCGGGCACCACAGCAATGCGGTGGGCGGTCATCGGAAGGACTCAGCCACTCCTTGCAGAATCTCGGTTCCCGTCACGACTTCGTCGACTATGGCTCGCACCTGGATTGCGGACACTTCCCCGGTCAGGTCCGCCACTCGCTTCATTCGTGCGAAAGCATGCTCGAAAGAGCTCGAACTCAATTGGATGCCCATGTCATCGAGAGCGTGCTTGAAGGCGGCCTCTCCAGAATGTTTATCCATCACAATCGGCTGTCTTTCATCGCCGGCCTCCTCCAACTAGAGACGTTGAGGCGTGTGACGCCCTCTTCATTGCCACCCGACCCGACTTGACCAGCTCAATGATTCCGTATGGCCGGACGTGTTCGAGGAACGAGGCGAGGTGTTCGGGTGTGCCCGATATCTCGAGAGTCATGGATTTTGGGCTGAGGTCAATCGTCTGGGCTGCAAACAGTGCTGCCGTATCGGCCAACTCGCCGCGGTTTGCCGGATCGCACGAGACGCGAACAAGCATCACCTCGGTCTCCAGCGTTTCGGAAGGCTCGAGCTCTTGGACCTTGATGACATTGACCAGCTTGTGAAGCTGTTTCTTGAGTTGCTCCAATTCCGGAGCATCCACGACCAGGGTGATTCGGGACCGCCCCTCCACGGCGGTGGGCCCGACCGCGAGAGAATGGATGTTGAAGCCACGGTTGGAGAACATGGCCGAGACCCGGGCAAGGACACCAGGTTTGTCCTCAACGGTTACCGAAAGCGTGTGCTGCATCAGAGATCCTCCGGACCCATTACGACGTTGTCATTGGATCCACCCGCCGGGACCATCGGGAAGCACATTTCGTCGGGGTCAGTGACAACCTCGACGACGACAGGGCGGTCGTTGACGCTGAGGGACTTTTCTATCGCTACGTCGATCTGATCGGCGTGATCAACGCGGAGCCCAACGCAACCCATTGCCTCGGCCAGCTGTGGGTAGTCGGGGATCGTGGTGCCCAGGTTGGTCGCAGAGAGACGCCCTCCGTAGAAGAGATTCTGCCATTGCTTGACCATGCCGTACCCGCCGTTGTTGAAGACAGCGACCTTGACAGCTATGCCTTCGGTGGCGGCTGTGATCAACTCTTGGAACGTCATTTGAAAGCAGCCATCTCCATCGAGCGCGTAGACAAGGTCATCGGGTCTGGCGGCCTTCGCTCCTATCGCCGCCGGGACGGCGAATCCCATCGTTCCCAGCCCGCCGGAGTTGATCCATGTGCGTGGCCGGGAGAACCCCCAGAACTGTGATGCCCACATTTGATGCTGACCCACGCCTGAGGCGACGACTGCGTCACCATTGGTGAGAGCATGGAGGCGCTCTATGAAGTGCTGGGTCTTGATGGGCCCGTCAGGGTCCTGATCATATGAAAGCGGATGGGTCGTCTTCCACGAGTCGAGTTGGCTGAACCACTCCTGTCGTCTCGGAGCGTCAGATCCGTCTCTCAATGAAAGAACTCGATCTATCAACGCTCGGAGAACCAGCCGGGCGTCCCCGACGATGGGTATTTCGGCTTTGCGGACCTTTCCGATCTCGGCTGGGTCCACGTCTACATGGACCACCTTGGCATGGGGGGCGAAAGCGTCGACTCTGCCTGTAACGCGGTCATCAAACCGGGCACCGAGACTGACCAGCACATCGGCTTTCTGGATGGCCGTTGTAGCGGGGTATGTGCCGTGCATGCCTGGCATCCCCAACGCGAGAGGGTGGTCGTCGGGGAACGCCCCTCGTGCCATGAGGGTTGTCACCACGGGTGCATTGACAGTCACAGCGAATTCGGCCAGTTCCGGAGAGGCTCCCGCGTTGATCACTCCACCGCCTACATAGAGGACCGGCCGCTCAGCGGACTCGATGAGATCTATGGCGGCCTTGATCTGCTTGGGATGACCTTCCTTCGTCGGTTTGTACCCGGGAAGTCCCGCCAAAGACGGCTCGGACCAATGAGTCGGTTGATTGAGCACGTCCTTGGGGATGTCGACGAGCACCGGTCCGGGCCTTCCCGTGGATGCGAGGTGGAATGCCTCGTGGATCACGCTTGGGAGCTCATCTGCGTCGGTCAACAGATAGGAGTGTTTGGTGCAGTGCATCGCCAGGCCGGTCGTGTAGGCCTCCTGGAAGGCGTCACTGCCTATGGCTGCGGTGCTTACCTGACCCGTGATGGCAACCAGCGGAGTCGAGTCCATTTTCGCGTTCTGGAGGGGAGTGATCAGGTTGGTTGCGCCTGGCCCGGAGGTGGCCATTGCCACACCCACCCGGCCGGTCGCCATCGCGTATCCCTCGGCCATATGGCCGGCACCCTGCTCATGCCTCGCCAGAATGTGACGTATGGGACTTTCGAGCAGGGGGTCATATGCGGGGAGGATCGCCCCGCCGGGGATTCCAAAGATCATCTCCACACCCTCGTGTTCGAGGCTGCGGAGAAGTGAATTGGATCCTGTGAATGGCTGCTGTGTCATTTGAGTAACAAAAAACCCTCCAAGTGGAGGGTTGGGCGCACGCAGAAAGCTGCGCGCGCTATTGGATGAGAAGTACGTCGACGAAGGACGTTTGGCTGCTGTACATGATGTGACGGGAAGTATGTACCGGTGGCTAGGCGCCTGTCAAGGTCTGACGGCTTTAGGTATTGCGTGTGCACAGG